>NZ_NXIB02000030.1 GCF_002412335.2 Tychonema bourrellyi FEM_GT703 | reverse complement strand
CTAATAGTAGCATACATTAATAAATATAAGCAAATACTTTACTGTGCGTCAACCTCTGCGACAGAAAAGTCAATGCGTTCGGCGTGTCCCCAGAACGCTTCTAGATTGTAGAACTCGCGTTCTTGAGGTTTCAAAATGTGGACGATCGCGTCGCCGTAGTCCATCACTATCCAACTGGCGTCTGATTGACCTTCTATACGCAGTGGCAGGCGTTGCCATTCTTCTTCTACTTGGTCGGCGATCGCTTGGGAGATCGATCGTACCTGCACATTGGAAAATCCGGTAACGATCACAAAGTAATCTGCTAGGTAGCAGACTTCTGATACACAGAGTAATACAATCTCGTGCCCTTTGCGGTCTTCGGCAGCATGGGCAATGGTCAAAGCCAGAGGGCGCGTGGGGTCTGGATATTCACCTAGAGTCGCTGTAGACTGGGCCAAGGTATATTCGAGTTGGGTTCTATCTGACATTCAGTGTGTAAGTTCCTAAGTAAGGGCTAATTGACGATTGACGATTGACTATTGACGATTGACGATCGGTTGTTGGGAGTTTTAGAGCATAAATACAAGCTCTTTGTTAACAGTAGCAATGTGGATCGCGTGAACTTTCGCTTTTTGAGGCAGATTACTTCGGATCAGGAATTGTGCGGCTAAACCTTGAACAGCTTGGTTCAATGCCAACAAGGGAAAATCGCGCAAAATTTCCAGCCGTTGGGATGCGATCGCTGTATCGCCCCTAGCTACTTCGTCTAGGACAGCCTCCGAAGTGTCAAGCATAAAGTCATTTCGACGAAATTCCCACCAGTCCCTTGTCGTTTCAATATTACCCGCAATAATCAAGTTTTTGGTCGATCTTGCTGCCAGATAAGCAATAATACTGGTTTCAAGATAAACGGTTTCACTCACGGGACTTGCTAAATTCTGTCTACCTATTCTACAGCATTTAAAGATAATCGTAGGGTGTGTAAGCGCAGCGCCCGCACCGAACATTAAACATAAATAATACTTGTCAAGTACGGATAACCGAACGTTTTATAAGGACTAATTTCATCGCCACTGGATTGAAATAGCGCTGAGTTAGGATTGATTTTAATAGCCGTTTTATAGTTAGCGATCGCATCTTCCCAACGCCCCAACTTCTCTAAAGCTTCTCCCAACTTGTAGTGAGACCAATGAAAACTGGGATTATGTGCGATCGCACTTTGATAAGCAGCCACAGCCTCCTCCAGCTTCCCACTCCGCAGTAATTGATTACCCCGAATCAAATCGCTCACAACTCTATTAACTCCAGAAACAACAGCAGCGACACCACTTCTTACCCCTGTTGTATGTTAATGTCGATCTACGCACTTGTCAAGTTCCCTCAGCCCCGTGTTACAATGGCTGGTTGGAGTGTATGTCCATGTCTGTGCGTGGATTGATGTTCGAGCTGTGATGGAGCTGAATCGTAGGGTGCGTGCGCTTCGCTTACGCACCGATCAACAAGCATAAAATAATATTTGTCAATTCAATCTCATGAAGGAATAATTAAAGTATAATTGTAGGGTGAGAATGCGATCGCTTACTTTCCCAGAACTGAATTTAACAACCGAACAAATATCTCAAATTGGGTAATAAACCTTTATTACAATCTATAATATCGACTTGAATTATAACTTATGCAGGACTGCCATTTTTCAAATTTTTCTACTAATCAAAACCTCTATATATTCGGCTCTAATACCCAAAGATATATCGTCTATATAAACAATAGTTGTGTATAATCCACTATGCTTAAGGATAAAATCACAGATATCATAACCCCAATCTCTGGTTACTAATGAGCCTTTAGGGTTTACTGGATTACCGTGATACTGAGCTTCCTCTAAATAATTAATTTCACCATTAACCTCTAATGTAGCACGGATACTAGAAGGTCTTTCCTTATTGACTATTGGTACAGTAAATATATGTGCCCCTCCAGGTTTTAAAGTTCTAGCAATTTCTGAAAAAGCTTTTTCAGGATTAAAAATATGCTCCATTACATCTTGACTAATCACTAGATCAAAAGTTTCATCAGCAAATGTCTGATGTTCTAAGTCTTCATTTCTCCATCCACTACTATGAGTTTCACCCAAAGGAAATTCTGGAAAGTATTGACTGGTTTGATATTTTAGACAATTGTTTTTTAGTTTAAGACTAGCACCTCTATTTGCAGGTGAAGTTTCGTGTATAGAAAGTTGTTTCCATTGTGGGTAAAACTTTTCTATACAGTACATTAAGGCTCTTTCTCGAGGGATTGATCCACAATTGTTACATTTGTAATGATCTCTCAACCATTTCTGTTGAGAAGAAAACTCTACTTCTTGATCACAGGTATAACAATAGCCTGGATTTTTGATTATTTTTGTCATTTATTTTATTTTTTTCCTTATTCATTTAACTACGTTGCAGTAAAACTGCGGCTTGCCAGAATTGTTTTGGATCATCTATATGGCTACGAATAGAAAATTCTGGCATCCAATTTTTCTCCAAAAAACTAATTGGGCAAACAGCATCACCATAGACAGATGGTTCTCTAAATGCACCACCACCAGTTGGAAGGTAAACAAGCTGTCCAGAATCATATAAAGGAATTGCCTGTTCTGCGTAATCAGAAAACTTCTGTAATGCCGCGTGCCAGTTATTTTCAGGTGTCTTATTTTTGAGTTCAGCTACGAATTCAAGAAAACGCCTCGGTTCTATAGTCATGGCAACAATGCCTCCAGGACGCACGACACGCTTAAATTCCTGCATCCAGTTTAGGTGTACATTTTCCGGTAGATGGGTGAATACAGAGTAAGCAAGAATAACATCTATGCTGGAATCTTCGTATGGCAAAAAACCAAGGGGCTGGATAGTCTGAAGATTACCAGGTACACCCAGGGTTCGACACAAATCTATCATAACAGGATCAACATCAACCCCATTAAGACCTTTTTCACTAACATCCTTCCAGAAAAAACGCAAAAACCTCCCCCAACCAGTACCAAAGTCGAGGATAGTAGAATTTTTCTTAATTGATACACCGGATTTAAGGGCTTCCCTTTTCAAAAAATCATAAAACAAATATGCTTCTTTCAGTGCTCGCTCGCCGCAAGAACCTACAAAATTAGTCTGAATTGTATCCTGGGGAAATTTTGGAAAATCAAGACCTTGTACAGTTTGCCCTTTAACACTCTGAATCAGAAGGGTAAGCCAGTCGCTATCTGACAATTGACGGAAATCTTCAATAGTTGCCATTCTAAGTCCCTCTCGTGTATTTATTGTGATGGTTCAGCGTGCTTTATCTCAAACAGACTAAAAAGCACCAGACTTATTATTCTACCAGAATCTACGCGCTATTAAGGATCGGAATAGTTTTTCATGTTCGACTGCCCAAGCACCCCAATTAAAACCACGCATTTCAGATGACAGTTTATGTTTTTCAGAAAAATGTTGATCGGCTAGTTTGTGGATGAGTTTTTTAAGAGCATTTATATCCCCAACAGGATAGGAAATATGAGAAAACTGTGGGATTACCCCAATTTCTGGAGCTATACTCATTGTTCCACAAGCCAAAGCCTCCATGAATGGTACAGGCCCCCCCTCAAGGCGACTCGGCACGAGCAAATAATCGATTGCACGGTAAAAATCCGCTCGATCATCAAATTGCCATACAGGTGCCCCCCATGAATCATTAGTTGCTACAATGCGAACTCTTCTCATTAGCTCTTGGTCTTCAAGAAGAGCTTTAACTATATCTTCCCCCTTGCGTCCAGCCGCATAAGTACGACCAACAACTCCTAGCGTCAAAAGAGGCTGAAAACACTTATCTGCTCCAATCACGATCACTGTAGTTTTTGCTGTCGGAATCCCAAAATCAGCCAGGATATCAGCAGTAGCTTTTGATATAGCTATGCAATGATCGACTTCTTTGGCAACCTGAACAAACTTTTCGGCAAGATTTTGGGGGTCATAATGGGTAAAGTTAGCAACTTTAATACCATTCTTTGGCTGATCGCGGAAATATCCATAATTAATATAATAATGAATGTCCGCTTCTTCCCAGTCCTCGTTGATCCGAACATTCTCAGCCCCTATGTGTTTTTGAATTTCTTCAGCCATACGGTGCATGATCCAGCCAGGTTTTTCCGTGACAATCCGCACACGCGGATATCGCACCTCCGTAATAGGGCGACCATCGAGTAAACGTCTGGAATAGCTAACTATTCTTGTCATGTCCTCCGGTGGTGTTAGGGTTTCGCCAGTTGTTCTGCGAGTAGCATTTTCGACGTGCAAAGCAGTTGCCTGCCCAAGATAGAGAATTTCCCGGTTGAACTTTTCCCTATAGGAAAGATTAAGGGCAATATCCTCACCGCAAACATTAAAAGTTTCATCAAACTGGATAGCTTCAAATTCTTCTCGACGCATCATTATAAAAGCCCCAGTTACGGCGGGTACGAATATATCTGTTGCTACTTGAGGATCATCCCACCTAATTTGTCGCTTAAGCCGATGATAAGATGTACCATCTTCACGAAAGAAAACTCCACCATGTTGTAAAAGCTCGTCGCGGTATCGCAAATTGATCCCTACAATGCCAACCCCAGGGTTGCGAATTGCTTCTAAAGAACGTTCGATAGCTCCTTTGTCGGGTATTACATCATCATTTATAAACAGGAGAAACTCTCCACAGGCTATCTGCGCTAGAGCATTGTTGTTTCGTGCAAAGTGATATGGACGTTGTTCAACAATATGAAAATATATACCATCAGGGCATTGGATGTTTTGTATATCTGAGTCAGAGCCATTCCATGAGCACAAGACTTCATAAGGTTCCTTGAGATTTTCTATTCTTATAGCTCGGAGTAATTGATTGATATTTTCAACCGTTTTAGAAATCACCAAAATAGACAGAGTTACCGCTTTGGCAGGTCTTTGAATTTCTTGAACCGAGCCTTCTGATAAAACAGGGATGCGGTTCAGATAATCGCTACAGGCGTTGACTATAAGTGGGAAATTAATATCTTCTGTAAACCTGGTTAACACTCTCGACCTTGCACACTGTCCAGCTTTTAACCTACGAGATGAATCCAAGAGCAACTCACGCACTTTAATAGCCATTTCACGAGTATCAAAATTTTGGATAATTGCGCCAAGACTTTCATCTACAAACTCTTCAATGCCGCCCGTTCCAGAAAAACCAAAAACAGGAAGCCCAACCTCACCAGCCTCCATCACAGTTCGTGCAAATGGCTCCTCCCGTGAAGTCATCAGATATACGTCACAAGCTTGTAAATATTGGGTTAAATCGGGTTTAAAACCTACAAAATTTATATACTCATTAAGAGAACTTGCCTTAAGTTGTTGTAGATAGTCTGACCATAGTCTACCGTTAGCGTCTTTTTGATTAGAAACATCAATTTGATTAGGATCGTCAAAATTACCAAACCACACAAAATGAAAATTCCTTTCTCCTAATTGGTATAAGTGCTCGGCAACGCTAATAAAAAGATCGGCCCCTTTTCTAAAAGGCATACCTATACCTGCACCTGCGATAAGAACCTTATCTGTTGGCAAGCCTAGCTCAGTCCTTTTTAACTGTTTTTGCTTATCCGTGAGAATTGTTATTGCTTTATTAGGTGCAATGCATGTGTACACCAATCGAATGTTGGATTTATCAACACCGTAATTACTAATTAAATTCTGGCGAACAGCCTCTGAACAGGCAATAAACTCATGGGTATATTTAAGCACTTCTGGCATCCACTGTACTGCGTATTTGTGGATGCTTGTATCAAGTTCTCGAACATGGGTTATTATCTTAGCTGGGATCAAGCTAAGTATGTTATAAACTCGTCCCGAAGCTAGCGTGTTTGCATAAATTAGTTTTGGGGGACCATTGCAAAAATCTAATATTTTCTTGGCGATAGTTTCGGGGGAATAATTGTCTCTCAATAAGTCTTCCAGTACAAGGGTACTTCCTAGTCCTTGAAAATTTGATAACTTTGGCCCACCCTCAAGGCAAATAATACGAAAAGTCCATTGTGTATGTTTATTGATAAATTTAGTTATTCCAATAAATGACTGCTGTGCGCCTCCCTCATGGGCATCATGAGAAATAAATAAAATATCGCAAGGCTTACTTGATGCTACTATTGCTCGCTTGGTCGCATTAAGATAAGCCGCACCATAATGAACGTCTGGTTCAAGGTAAGCGCCTTCAGCCCATTCATTCCAAGCATTAATGGCAACAATAGGGCGTACCTCAACAGGATGCTGCTTAGCCCACTCAATTATTTTTTCCAACCAGTTCTGATATTTCTTTGGGGTTGAGCCATGAAAAACAGTGCCTTGCATTGGTTTTCGTGCTGAATTATCCCACGATGGAAAAACTGTCTTAATCAGTGGAAAACTAGATTCATCGTGCTGTATCTGAATCTGAGCTACCAGAATTTTTTTGCCTCCGACAACAAAAGATATATTGAATGTTCCTGTGTAATGCCACTTGATCTTGAACCCGCATTTAATATCAGGATCTATGTTACCAAAAAAATGTTTGGTAACGTCATCTCTTTGAATCTCGCATGAGAAGGTTTGGCTAACTTGATTACCATCGATCAAAATTTGTGCTTCTTTTTCTTCTCTTGGTAGAACCCAACCGCACAATATAATTTCTGATACCTTAATGGGCTCATCTTGATTAGGATGCTCTAGATTATAGCAGATCAATTTTTCATTCAATTCGCCAGCAGTCTTAATGATTTTTCTGGCTATTATGAATTTTGTATTTGCGTCAGTATTAAGTGACGATTCTATCAAATTATCATAAGACAAAACATTTCCTGTAAAGGTTTTGCTATAAGTCTTTGAGGGCGATGTTTTAGCGACTATAGACCCGTATTTATGAGGAGGAAACTCTAATACCCCGTCAAGACCTACTGCCATTGGATCAAAATTACTCCAAGTATGAGCCATAAAAAACAATGGATCTATCTTAAAATTATTTTGCCAGAATTTTCGCCATCTACTGAATGTTTGTTTTGGTTCTGGAACATCACTGGCATTGTATATAACAAATAAGGGTCTGCCGTTTATGCGATAATAACGATTATCCAGGAAATGCCTGGCCAGATCGGACAACAAATCTGACTCATCTTCGCGATTATAAGTCTGCTTCAAAATAACATCCTTCTCCTTGCCATCCCATGCTTTTGTCCAATTTTCATTAGCCCAAATTATAAAAAAAGAACAATCTATTTTAGGAGATTTTAAAAATAGTTCCAATGGTAAATCCAAGACTCGCTTTCCATCAAACCAGTAGTAATAGAATGCAAATCCTGCCAGCCCAACAGACATAGCAAGTCTAGCTTGCTGTTCGAGAACTTCTTCATTTGTTAATGTGTAAAAACCAAGGTCTCGTGGGATTCTTGGTTGATAGTGTCCAGGAAAACGGGGAATTGCGCGGGGCAACTGTCTCCATTCAGTGAAATTTTTTCCCCAGGAAGCATCATTTTCCGGTATTTGATGAAACTGAGGCAAATAAAATGCAAATACATCAACGTTTAAGTGTTTAGGGACAATCAGACTAGAGTCCTGTTCTTCAAAGAAAGGCCCTGGATGAGTAAAATAGGTATGTTGCTCCGAAAGTTCTTCATCTATACGGTAAGCGATAACAGCTTCATCCAGGCGATCTTCTTGTTGAAATAGATCGCCTAATTTGTGGTACTTCACCGCAGCATCGGGAGTCTGTTCGATTACTTTGCCAGAAGGTGTGGTAGCGAAGCCATCACCCTCATCCACCGTTTTACTTACCCCCCTTTTTTTTCCCAGCACCTCTTCCAGCCGCCCAGAAATAGCCTTATCATCAGGCCGAATCTGCAAAGCCATCTGATAAGAGACGATCGCCCCATCAACCCAATTCTGCCGCACCAAAGCATCCGCCAACTCCACATAAAGCCCAGCATCATTCGGCGCAATCTCCAAAGCCTTGTGATAAAGTTGCACATCATCAGGATTCTCTGCGATCGCCTTTCGATACAAACCCATCGCATCCTGCCGATCCCACTCCCGTCCCATCCTCAAAGCATCAGCCAACTTTTGCGACAGCCACGGCAAATCCGGCTGAATTTCGGCAGCACAGCGGTAAGAGGCGATCGACTCATCCCACCGTTCCAACTTCTCAAAAGCCGTCCCCATGTTGTAATAAGTCCACGCAAAATCGCGATTTAGCTCCGCCGCGCGCCGGTAAACAGCAATCGCATCCTCCCATCTTTCCAGTTCCAACAGCACATCACCCAACTTGCTTTGGGACCAGAAGAAATCCGGGTTGATTTCATTAGCCCGCTGATACGCAGCCACAGCCTCATCCCAGCGTTCCAATTTCACCAAGGCTTCAGCTAAATTGTTGTGCGCCCAAAAATGGTCGGGATTGAGTTCGATCGACCTTCGGTAAGCAGCAATCGCCTCATCCCACCGTTCCAACTTCAGCAACACATCGGCTAAATTGTTGTGAGACCAGCTAAAATCAGGATTTAATTCTATTGCTTTCCTATAAGCATTTACAGCTTCTTCCCACCGTTCCAACTTCACCAGACACTCAGCTAAATTATTGTGAGGCCAGCTAAAATCAGGATTTAATTCTATTGCTTTCCTATAAGCATTTACAGCTTCTTCCCACCGTTCCAACTTCACCAGACACTCAGCTAAATTATTGTGAGGCCAGCTAAAATCAGGATTTAATTCTATTGCTTTCCTATAAGCATTTACAGCTTCTTCCCACCGTTCCAACTTCACCAGAGACTCAGCTAAATTGTTGTGCGACCAAGAAATATCGGGATTAATTCTAATCGCATTGGTGTAAGCATCTGGATCTTCGGTACTAATTCCAGGATTCGCAGGTGGCTGAACTTGTGGCGACTTAACAGCACCATTTGTGCCATTTGCACCAGCCAAAGTCTGCTGTCCCTCCCTACCATTTCTAGCATGAGCTGCGTTGAGTTCGATCGCCTTCCGATAATATACAGTCGCTTCTTCTAATTTGCCTTGTTTTTTCAGCGCCTCACCCAAACTTTGGTAAACCTTCGCCAAATTCGGGTCCAACTTGATTGCCCGATCGTAACAGGCGATCGCTTCCTCTAATTGACCTTGGGATAGATAGGTTTCTCCCTGTTGGTTAAAATGAACGGCTGTGGATTCTGTCTTGACTGTCTTTGACATAGGGGGGTGCTGGCAACCGGGGCAGGAATTTAACTAAGGTCTTCAGAACGCAAAACGATTATAGCCCGCCTTGACGCCAACTATACCAGTCTTGTTCCCACAATTTTTAATTTTGAGCGTTTCTCGCTAGACTCCGACTGTCCGACAGGGGTTGAAACCCTTTCTCAAAGGTCAAGCAGAAGGAAGAAAGAAGGGACACAACACCGCCGTTTCCTCAATGGCCGTGTTGTCGATGGCTTGTCTATGATACCGGTTCTGTGGGAACATCCTGAGAGGGGCTGCGGTCTGATATGTTCGTGGATGGGGATGGCTTGAGTTCATTGGGCGCGATCGGGCAAAACTGACTCGAAATTGTGGTAGGCTGCTGAAAAATCATTCTCGAAGTGCGTTGTTCTGGGATGGCTGGGAGTTGCAGCAATTCGGTTGGGTGGTGTTTGGATCGCAAATGAGTTTGAGACGAATATTATGGGGTAAAAATATGGAGGCAGAATATACGACAGCGGAGGAGTGGTATAAGGCTAATCGCCGTGAATTGAAGAAAAAATACCGGGGTCAATGGATCGCTTATACTAACAAAGGTGTGATTAGTTGCGATCGGGATTATCGAAAGATGAAGGATGGGATTCCCGCTGATACACCTAATTTAAGTTATGTAATTGATCGTATATTTGAAAGCGAGTTTATTGAGCCTGTTCGCTTCCCAGGATTCCACTGTTGTAAATAGAGAGTTGATGACGTTTAAAGCTGTGAAACAATGCAAGTAGTTATACTAGCCGGCGGTTTGGGGACACGTCTCCGAGAAGAAACAGAATTTCGTCCGAAACCCCTAGTAGATGTGGGCGGACGACCGATTCTCTGGCATATTATGAAGACCTATGCCCACTACGGTTTCCATGACTTTATTGTGTGTTTGGGCTACAAAGGCAACATGATTAAGGAGTATTTCCTGAATTATGAAGCGATGAATAATGATTTTACTATTTGCTTGGGCCGCCAAAATCAGATTACCTACCACGAGGAACACCAGGAGCAAGATTTTAAGGTGACACTCGCGGAAACAGGGCCAGACAGCATGACTGGGGGGCGCGTGAAACGTGTGGAGAAATACATTACTGATGATACCTTTATGGTGACATACGGTGATGGAGTTGCTGATATCGATATTGGGGCGCTATTGGATTTTCATAAGTCTCATGGTAAGCTGGCAACTGTTACGACAGTGCGTCCGATATCTCGATATGGGATTTTAGATGTGGACAACCAAGGCCAAGTTCTGGAATTCACCGAAAAACCTCAAATAGATGGCTGGGCTAGTGCGGGATTTTTGGTACTTCACCGGAGCATATTTGAGGCTTTGAGCGGGGATGATTGTTTTCTAGAACGAGAGCCACTAGAGAGGTTAGCGGCGGAGGGACAATTGATGGCTTACCGCCACGAGGGTTTCTTTTTTGCGATGGATACTTACCGCGAATATAAATATTTGAATGAACTGTGGGATAATGGTGAGGCTCCTTGGAGGGTGTGGGAATGAGTGAGTTTTGGCGCGATCGCTCGGTGTTTGTAACTGGTTGTACTGGCTTATTGGGTAGTTGGTTAGTTGCTGACTTAGTGCAACGAGGAGCGCGGGTAACGGGATTAGTTAGAGACTTAGTACCGCAATCTAGGCTCTACATGGATGACTGGCATCAGCGTATTAATATAGTGCGCGGTTGTGTGGAAGATTTGCCAACTTTGGAGCGGGCTATCAATTGGCCGCTATGCCGCTGAGTTTGAACAGCGGTTTGCTGAGTGGATGGGAGTCAAGCACTGCCTGCTAGTGAATTCAGGTTCTTCTGCTAATTTATTGGCTTTATCGGCACTAACTTCGCCAAAGTTAGGGGATAAACGGCTGCAACCAGGTGATGAAGTAATTACAGTTGCGGCTGGGTTTCCGACTACTGTGAATCCGATTTTTCAAAATCAGTTAGTGCCTGTTTTTTTGGATGTAAAATTACCCACCTACGATATTGATACCGATCAGTTAGAGGCTGCTTTTTCACCCCGTACTCGCGCCATTATGGTTGCTCATACACTGGGTAATCCGTTTAATCTTGAAGCGGTAATGGCTTTTGCACAGAAGCATGACCTCTGGGTGATTGAGGATAATTGCGATGCGGTGGGAAGCCTTTATCAAGGGAAGAAAACTGGCACGTTTGGGCATCTATCAACGGCGAGTTTTTACCCAGCGCATCACATGACTATGGGTGAGGGAGGCGCGGTGTTGACGAATGACACTCGTCTCAAGAAGATTGTCGAATCTTTCCGCGACTGGGGTAGGGATTGTTGGTGCCCGCCGGGAGTTGATAATACCTGTGGGAAGCGGTACGGTTGGCAGTTGGGAGATTTGCCCTCTGGGTACGATCACAAATATACTTATTCCCATGTTGGCTATAACTTGAAAATGACTGATATGCAAGCCGCAGTAGGTTGTGCTCAGTTAGATAAGTTGCCTGAGTTTGTAGCAAAGCGTCGGCATAATTTTGAGTTTTTACATCAGCAGTTGCAAGATTTGCAGGATGTTTTGGTATTGCCGGAAGCTGCACCGAATTCTGAGCCGAGTTGGTTTGGGTTTCTGCTATCAGTTAGGGAGAATGCACCGTTTACTCGCAATGCGCTGGTGCAATATCTGGAAGAAAAGCGGATTGGGACTCGGTTGTTGTTTGGCGGAAATTTGGTTCGTCAGCCTCTATATCAGGGTTTGCAATACCGAGTTGTGGGTAAACTTGCGAATACAGATATGGTCATGTACAGTGCGTTTTGGCTGGGTGTGTTTCCGGGGCTAACAGAGGAAATGTTATCCTACGTTGTCTCCACTATTCGAGAATTTTGTGGAGAACACAGAGATGGTTAAATCTTTAGCACATGACCTAAATCATATCCTTACTCATACTGATGGACTGTGGGAAGAGTTTCGGGAGCAACGGATATTCATTACTGGCGGCACAGGTTTTTTTGGTCGTTGGTTATTAGAAAGTTTTGCCTGGGCCAATGACCAACTGGGATTAAAGGCAGAAGCTGTAGTTTTGACTAGAAATCTGGAAGCTTTTAGAAAGAAAGCTCCTCACTTAGTCGCTAATCCGGCAATCCGGTTTCATTTAGGTGATGTTAAGTCATTTGAGTTTCCTGAAGGCTCTTTTTCTCATGTAATTCATGGGGCAACAGAGGCAAGTGCCAAGCTAAATCAAGAAGCCCCTTTGCTGATGCTCGATACAATAGTACAGGGGACGCGGCAAACACTTGAGTTTGCACGGCACTGCGGGGCTAAGAAGTTTTTATTAACCAGTTCTGGGGCAGTCTATGGGAAACAACCACCTGATATGACACATATTTCTGAAGATTATCAGGGAGCGCCTGATACTATGAATGTCAGGTCTGCCTATGGAGAAGGGAAGCGGATGGCAGAGCTTTTATGTGCAATTTACGCCAAACAATATAGAATAGAAACAAAAATTGCTCGTTGCTTTGCTTTTGTTGGGCCTTATTTGCCGTTAGACGGCGATTTTGCAATAGGGAACTTTATTCGCGATGGCATTCAAGGCGGTAAAATTAGGGTAAATGGCGATGGAACACCCTATCGTTCCTATCTCTATGCAACTGATTTAGCAATCTGGTTGTGGAAAATTTTGGTGAAAGGCGATGTTTGTCGTCCCTATAATGTTGGCTCAGACAAAGATATCACTGTTGCTGATTTAGCCTACACTGTTTCCAGTATGTTTGATTTGGGGTTAGATGTGTTGATCTCGCAGGAAGCCATGCCCGGAAAACCTTCCGAGCGATATGTTCCATCAACAGAGAGAGCTACATTTGAGTTACAGCTACAAGCGCTGATTTCGCTTGAGGAATCAATCAAACGAACGATATTTGACAGCTCAAAAATATAAATCAAGTGAGCTTTTTAGAATAGATGAAAATAGGTTTGAGACTCATTTTTTCTTTCTGCATTCAGAAAAAAAATTAGAGGAAATCCAACACCTTGCTAATTAAGTAAAAAAAAGGCTCTCCTGGGTTTATGGTGTATACAGTATCAAGTACAACTGTTCGCGATTCTGTGATGCCCTCGGAGTAACGATATGCGGTTTGCTTATCACCATAAACCCAGAAGAGCCGTAAAAAATGAGTTTCACCATTTCACTATAGCCGTTCTCAATTAAGTGAGGTACGCGGGCGAGCAATTGATTACCAATTATCAAGCGTATCTTATATTACAGAGAAGTGCTATACTAACGGTTGATTAAAGTTTGCCTAGTTTAAAGTAACTTAAAGGAGATATGTTCATGACAGAAGAAAATCAAATAACCGGACTAAGCCACGAATCCAAACACACTGATGAAGAGAAAAACCTTGTTGGAAATTTGAGTAAAGCCTTTAACTCATCTACTTTGCCATTACCACTTAAACTTCAAAATTTTGCCCGTCATGTCAGAAGGCAAGATGTAGCTCGCATGATCGCAAAATATGAAATATTCAAACTCAGCTTACCTGTAAATGGCAGCATTGTTGAGTGTGGTGTATTTGCTGGGGGGGGGTTAATGAGTTGGTTACATTTTTCCTCAATACTTGAACCCTATAATCATACACGCAAAATTGTAGGCTTTGACACCTTTTCTGGATTTACTGCTTTAGATTCAAAGGATTGTGATCATGGTTCTTCTGAACATTTGCATGAAGGAGGTTTTAAAACTAATGATTCAATAGTAGATGAAATTCAGCATCTAGTTTCTTTGCACGATAAAAATCGTCCTCTTAGACATATCCCTAAAGTTGAATTAGTACCAGGGGATGCTTGTAAAACAATCCCTAGTTATGTAGAATCTCACCCTCACTTACTGATTAGCTTACTCTATCTGGATTTTGATATTTATCAACCTACAAAGACTGCTTTGGAAAAGTTATATCCGAGAGTTGTTAAGGGGGGAATTATTGCTTTTGATGAATTAAATTGTCCAGAATTCCCTGGAGAGACCACAGCCTTGCTAGAAACCTTAGATTTAACACAAGTTAAACTATGCCGTTTTCCCTTCGATCCTTACATTTCTTATTTTGTTAAATAAAAATGTCACAAGAAGAAAAATTCTACCCGCAATTAGCTAGTTCAATCCGTAGCCACACCCTAAAAATGGTGCATAGGGCTAATGCTTCTCATATCGGTAGCTGTCTGTCTATGGCTGATCTACTGGCTGTTTTGTATGGTCAAATCTTAAAGATTGACCCAGATAATCCCAATTTACCAGAACGTGATCGCTTTATTCTCAGTAAAGGTCATGCTACAGCCATTTTATATGCGGTTCTCGCAGAACGGGGATTTTTCCCTTTAGAATGGCTGGAGACTTATTGCCAAGATGGTTCGCTACTAACAGGTCATGTTAGCCATGAAGTCCCAGGAGTAGAAGTTTCTACGGGTTCTTTAGGACACGGTTTACCCATCGGTTGCGGTATGGCTTTAGCCGCTAAACGGGATGGTGAATCTCATCGTGTCTTTGTTCTACTCAGTGACGGGGAACTGGATGAAGGTTCTAACTGGGAAGCTATCCTGTTTGCAGGTCATCATCAGTTAGATAACTTAGTTGCCATTGTTGATTACAATAAAATTCAAAATTAGTACAGGCGGAATGTTACAGTTAGTTCTGCAAGCTTCAGAAAAGTTAAGCAGTCAAGGCTATTCTGTGCAGGTTTTAAGTATGCCGACTGTCGCGCCTCTGGATGAACAAGCGATCTGGCAGGCAGCAGCACGAACTGGAAAGATTATTTCTGTAGAAGAACATGGTATAGGTGGGTTAGGAAGTGCAGTAGCAGAAGTATTAGCTCTGGGGGAAATACCTGTCAAGTTTAGAGCTTTGAGATTACAACGAGAGGCTGTGAAAGTGGCTGGGAGTCAGACCGCTTTACGCTCTCGTCTGGGGCTTTCTTTAGAAGGAATTATTGAAGCGGCAATTAGCCTTTAAAATTTGGGATATAGAAATCAATTAATGAAATACTCTCGTGAAATGACTGTAATTGTTCTCGCCGATCCGGTAGAGATCAAACCAGGGACTAAAACAACTTTATAGTTTTCCATATTTAGTTTATATCTGGTATTTTGTCTTTTTCAGACAACCCATTTATGATTTTCATTACTTCATCATAAATTGCGTTCCAATCACAATCATAATTGCGAGTACCCCAGAATGAATTATCTTCATCAGTGATTTTGTCAATAGATAATGAGACCAGTGGTTCTGTTGCATTTTCTCGGCAACTAGGGAAGGCAGTACCTTGGTGTGTTTCCCATTTTGTAAACGTAGTATTGCCGTGGCCTACACCTGGCTTATTAACCAGCCATACTGTAAAACACATCCCTGCACCAAGAGATGATATATGCAAGTCTATAGCATGAACCCAAACAGCTTTTTCATAAGTCATTCGACCAATGGCATTATGTGTATTAATTTCAGGTGGTATCATTGCTATTATTTTTTCCATCATAGCAATTTCAGTTGCGATGCTAACTTCATCGTTTTTACTACTTTTCTCGGTGCGAGACCAACCATCAAAAATAATACCCAAGTTAGGAAAATCCACAGAGAGCTTTTTGATAATGTTAGCAATTCCCTGTACTTGAGAAGTCCATATTCTGCGACTACTACGGATGGTAATCCATAAAACAGGAAAATTTTGCCTCGATTGTTCTACTTCTTCTAAGAACAATTTGGAACATTTTTTTAATGATGTTTGATAGATTCGATCTGCTAGTTTTTGGTTTATAAAACATTCTACTAACTTGACAGCGCAGTAATTATTTTCTATTATACTTTTGTAA
Organism: Tychonema bourrellyi FEM_GT703; assembly: GCF_002412335.2. Taxonomy (GTDB): domain Bacteria; phylum Cyanobacteriota; class Cyanobacteriia; order Cyanobacteriales; family Microcoleaceae; genus Microcoleus; species Microcoleus bourrellyi. The sequence continues at coordinate 21,489 of NZ_NXIB02000030.1, read as the reverse complement.
AGATCGAGACTACTATCAAATACCTCTATTTTGTCTTTCCCTATTTCAGGGAATACATCACCTAGATTAAAGAAATCATAAGGACCAACCAAAACTTTATCAATCTTATCTAGCAGGTTATTGTCATCAAGATATTGAAAGCCTGCAATATCCCACAGATAGTGAGTTAAATTATTGAACAAATCTCCTATGATAGGTGCTACTTGTTTTTTTGGAGTTGATATGTAAGATTTAAAACTCTGCCAATTGGTAACAGAATAAGCTTTGAACGAGCTTATTGTATCACAGCTAGTGTTTGGAGCGTTGTAAAATTTTATAATTAGGGTTTGCTGAATAATCGATCGCAAATCAAGAATAAGAGCGATCGATATATTCAAGCTGGGTTAAATATAAGTTTTTTCTGTGTTTATACCCCCAAATATAATTGTAGATTATCTTCAAACCAAAAACAGGTGTTCTTTTTGCAAATAGACATAAAAACACACAAAAAACCCGGTGCCACCAGGTAGCAAGGTTCATTACCAAAAAAGTAATGGCAATAACTGTAGCAGATGTATTATCAAGTTTAGCCATTACTCGATTCAGGCCGAATCTTCGTTTTCCTTGTCCAAATTTGCCCTCGATTGCATTTCTAATTCTTTCATCTTCTAAAGCTTGCTTCTTTTTTGCTTTACTGACGTTTGCTGGAGGTCTTCCTAAAGGAGGTCCACTGATTCTAATTCCTTTTTCTTTACACCATGCTCGGTTTTCCCTTGTACGGTAAATGCGATCTGCATGAACTGACTCTGGATAGTATCCCGTGAATCTATAATAAGCTTCTACTTGTGCTTTTAAGTAAAGAGATTCGTTAAAATTATCCCAGCTCATCCGGTCTAAAAACACATATCCTTCAAAACAACTGGCTGATAGTTTGGCTCCAAACTCTACACTTTTCCCTGCTTTTCCTCTGACTATGGGACGAATATGGGGTTGACTTAAACTTACTATTCTATCCTCAATACTCTGTTTATTGTTGTCAAATAACCACTGTTGTTGGCGAACGACTTCTGTGAGGACTAGCAAGGTTTTATATTGCTTTTTAGTCAGACTTTCTAGGCTCGCACCCGCATCAATTAGCTGTTCAATATGAGCTAGGTTTCTTTTGATATATTGAAGTTGTTTTTTAATTGCCTGTCTTCTTTTGTTGCGGGTGGGTCGTCTTTGTTTTGCTACTACTAAGTAGTCTTTTCTGGCTAAATTACGGTAGGTTCTTGGTTTTTTATGGGTTTTTTCTTTGATTTGTTTATACAGGATGTCTATAATTTTTTCTGTATGAACTCTGGCTCTGTTTAATAGTCCTAAGTCGGTCGGATAACTAATGTCGGCTGGAGCACAGGTTGCATCTATGATTAGTTTGCCGCGATTGGGTGACTCATTTTTGGCGTCCGAATCCTTTTTTTTTTTCGGGTTTGATTGGCGTGATTTCTCGCATTTTTTCAATCATGCGTTCGTTCACTTTATTAATTAGATTGGGACTAATTCGTTGCCGAAAGTGTACTAATAGAGATGGGTCAAATGGGAGTTCATTGCTGTAGCTTGATTGACCAATAAAGTATTGCAGATAGGGGTTTTCCCGGATCTGTTCGACTGTTTCGCGATCGCTAATTCCTAATTTTTCTTTAATAATTAATGCCCCCAATGCTATCCGAAACGATTTGGCGGGTGCCCCTTTTTCTGTGGGGAAGTTGGCCGCATATTCTGATTCAAATTCAGACCACGGGATTATTTGGGCCATTTTTACCCAGCGGTTGTCGGCTGACAATTTAGAGCCGTTGGCTAGTTCAAAGTCTAAGGCTGGGAGGAGAGCAAGCTCAGCTTTCTTGTACACGATCGCAGGTGGTTATGCACGGGTTTTGCTCTATTTTACCTGTTTATCTTGCACTTTACTCTCGATCGCGCGATCGTATAACCTAGGCCACGTCAAGTGCGATCGATATATTCAGCAAGCCCTAATTAGATCCCATCTTGGAAAATAAACACAGTATCTACAGCCAATAATAAATCACTCTTTTGTCAAGACAAAAACACTCCCTTCATTCCCGCGTCCAATCCGCAAATCGCTATCCAAATAAGTAATATCCAGCCATCCCTGCTGTTCCCGCGCATCCAGCCCAAAATCGACAGCAACGAACTTTTTACCCGACTCAATCTCATTGATAAATTTGACGGGAGATTCATAGCCAATCAAGCTGCGTAAACCTAAAATTGACCGTTCAAATTTTACCTGCACTCGACGTTCTGAAGTTGCTTCAAATTTGGCCGCTACGCTGACTATTCCCTCTAAATAAGGCAAGCCGTAAAGCTCGGCTATGTTGTAAATTTTAGATTCTGCAACTCGGACACATTGATAAATTTGACCCAGTTTTAACAAGGGAAAACCGTCTAGATTCAGCAGTGCGCGACTGGTGGTGTACAATAACCGCCAATCACCATTTAAAAGCTCTGCGGCTTCGACAGGGCGTGGTGTGGGGTTGTAATCTTCCAATTGGGCGATCGCACTTAAAATCGCCTGTTTGTCGCTAGCCGTCGCCAGCAAACCACGATTTGTACCCGCAATTATTTCTAATAGTCCAGATTTTCCAATCATAGTTTTTTAAGAAGGAAGAAGGAAGAAGGAAGAAGAAAAAATATTCTGATCCTCTTTAGTCCGCGCAGGCGGACTTTGTTTGTGTAGTAGCGATTTCAAGTGACTGCTGCTGCGATGAATCTGTCGAGAATGTGGGCGTTTTGGCGTAACATTCCGATTGGCTTGACCCGTGTCTCTCGTTTTTCTGCTCTTTTTCCCTCTGCCTCATCATAGTTCTCCTGCCAGGATTATGGGATGTTTGGTTTCACCCTTTTTTAATTCGCCAACAGTCTCTTTCAATCGCCGAATACTTCAATCGCCGAGTATTAACCAACAACTAAGATATCAAACTTCACTAAATAAAGTAGAGTGCGATAGAGGTATGCTAATTCTCGATCGTTTTTGGCATAAAGTTTGATAACTTCCCCGACGCTGACAGCGCCTTCTTGCTTAATTGTATCCAATATCTCCATCTGAATGCTAACAGATATTCTCCGGTCTTGACCGAAGCTGGTAAACCAAATTGTCTGTAACTGCTTCAAAAGTTCCGGTGTGGCTATTCCCCCCAGACTCAGCATCATCTCATTGCTTAAAGTTCTAGTCGAATAATGGCTTAACACCCGAAACGGATCGTCGCTTAGGGGACAAGGTGGCATTCCCGCTTTCAAAGGCACAGATTCCGGTGCGGAAACGCGAATTTCTGCTAACTCCCGCCACAACTCTTCATAAGCTGCAATTACCACTTTCCAATCATAAATCTCTTTCACTCTTTGTCTGCCATTTTCTCCCATCCGCTTTCTCAATTCGCTGTCTGCAATTAATTGGGACAAAGCGCGAGTACAAGCATCAATATCAACTGCTGTGGCGACGGAAGTTTGACCCATGTAAGTCGGCCAATTCAAACTACCATCGAGATAATTTAGCGCTAAATCTAAACAAGATTCTGGCGGCGGGATGAGTGTGGGAATTCTGAAACCATCGATTTCGTGGCGTACTGATTCTTTGTATCCATTCCAATCTGAAACAATGGCCGGCAATCCATTCGCCATCGCTTCAATTGGCGTTAGTCCAAAGGTTTCTTGAATGTTGTCTGAAAGCGAAATGAAAATATCGGCAGCCGACCAAATATTTACTCTAATTTCTGGCTTTCTGCCGTCTAAAAAAATAGTATTTACTGAGGGACAAAAAATTTGTGCGCTATGTTTAAAGTCGGATTCTTCTCTCGGATCTTCGATCCAACCGGCTTGGATTAAGTGAATTTTAGTCTTAGTTTGTTGGGCGGCGCGTTCCAGGGCGATGTACATTGGTACTGGATGAGCTTTGGCAGAAAAAGTTAATCTGCCGACAAATAACACAACTATATCGTCGGGAGAAATGTCGAGTTCTTGGCGCTGTTGGCGGCGAAGATTAAGTGCCTCCAAACCCTGCGGAAACGCGCTGCAATCCACTCCGAGGGGGATAATTGGCAATTTGACTAGAATTTTAGATTTACCGCCTGTACGCTGCGATAGATACTCACCCCACGCTGTCATAACTTGTTCTACTGTGGTTTTCACGGCGGCGGAGGTGCAGATGAGGGCGTCCCAAGGTTGTACGGGTGCGGTGACTAAATTTCCGATCGCATCCATGACATACTTAGTTGCGATCGTATGGGTAACGCCGCAAACACTGTAGGCCCGCTGGTCAACAAATCTGCGCGCCCAAACCATATCTGCAAGGGCGGGATCTGGTCGATAAATTGTACCAGGTTGAGATAGCAAATCGGGTCTATCTGCCTGAATCCACCGGACTTTCCGAGGTTGAGAAAGCCAGGGTTGGATGCGGGAACAAAACTCTTGAAATGTTGCTTCGCTGTCGGCGCAACAGTAGAGGTAGTCAGCAGTTCCGTGTTGGACTAAGCTTTTGAGAAATCCTTCTCCGGCTGAATGACGCCCCAGAAGCCTTTTTCCACCTGTGTCGTAGCCATCTTTGTTGTATAAAACCGCCGCCGTTATGTCCATCCTGAAATTTCTTGCCCTTGACGCAAGTTGTAGAGATTTTAATTGGGGAATTTTTGAGTTCCCAGAACAGATAAAAGCTTTACTATCAAAGAGTTTGAGCTTTTGAGACTGGGTGTCTAGAGTAGATTCGATCGATTATGGAGTCGATCGCCATGTATGCGAATGTATCCGACGATATATTGGAAATTCTTATTTCAAATTAAAATATTACTACAAAATGAGGATGACTAAGAGCGAGTTTTATGCTAATCTAGCGCCCAAGGAAGCGTTAAATCGCCTTGACCATATCCCACCCTACCTCGATCCGGAACCAAAGGGAGCCTGTGGTATAATGCTTTAGCCCTGCTAAATACCCGATTTGTGAGGCTAAATCGAAAGATTAGTCAGTTAGCAAATATCCTCAAGTCGATCGACTATTTGTGTTTACAAACCGAGAATTATGTACAACCCATCTCTGCGTCAAATCCCCCGTCATCTCCCTGCTGATGTAATTCCTTTAAAGCAGCAATCTTCTCTTTTAGACTGGTTGGAATCTAACAATCGCCTGATAGCAAGAGATGTCCAAGAACCGGACTATCTACACGAAGAAGAAATCTCCGAATTGATGGCCGTTGACGACAATCCTTACGATGATTTGGAGGATGAAGCCGAAGACGATAGTGCTACAGGCGACGAATAGTAAGTACCAGGGTGCATGAGTTAACTCGCGAAAGGGAATAAAAAACTAATGACTTCCCAATAGCTAGTGCCATACCCATACTTTTCAACTGTTAATTTATTGCGATCAAATGGTGTGTGGTGAGGAGTTTTATGGATAACTTTTTGGATAAGAAAGTTTCTCTGAGTATGCGTTTAAAACCTACAGGCAAGAATTTATTCTTGTTGCTGGGTTTGGGGATTAGCATTGCAGCTATCGGTTTAGATTTGGCTGCGGGTAGATTTTTGAATTCACCTGCATCACTGTTTAATCCGCTAGTTGTTTGTGCTTTAGTCGCTTCGGGGTTGGGCTATGTAGTTATACCCGTACTCCAGCGCATGAAAGCAGGACAAGTAATTCGCGAAGATGGCCCCCAAGCCCACTTGAAAAAAGCGGGAACGCCGACAATGGGAGGCATATTTTTTGTACCGGCTGGAGTTGTAGTCGCTATACTTTGGTCTAGGTTTAACTCAGATGTTGTAGCGGTATCGGCTTTAACTTTAGCTTATGGTTTCATTGGCTGGCTAGATGACTGGCAAATTCTGCGCCGCAAGTCGAACAAAGGTATCTCACCTCGGATGAAATTGGCTTTGCAAGTGGGTTTTGCTGCTCTATTTTGTCTGTGGTTGATGTTCCACAATCCAGCTATTTCTACAAATATTTCTTTGCCTTTCGGTTGGGTATTGCCATTAGGTTTCCTGTTCTGGCCACTGGCTGGTTTTGTGTTAGTTGCCGAAAGCAATGCTACTAATCTTACGGATGGCGTTGACGGATTGATGGGTGGCTTAGGCGCGATCGCACTTTTGGGATTAGGAGCATCTGTAGCTTCAACTTCGCCAGAATTAATGATATTTTGCGCTTGCATGAGTGGCAGTTGTCTGGGTTTCTTGGCTCACAATCGCAATCCAGCCAAGGTATTTATGGGAGATACAGGTGCCTTGGCTTTGGGAGGTGCTTTGGCTGCGGTAGCTTTATTAACAAATAGCCTTTGGGTATTATTAATCATCAGCGGCATTTTCTTGGTAGAAACGCTGTCAGTAATTGCTCAAGTAAGTTATTACAAAGCTACAAAAGGCCCGGATGGCATCGGCAAGCGCCTATTAAAAATGGCTCCTCTTCACCATCATTTAGAACTGTCTGGCTGGTTGGAGACTCAGGTGGTTGGTATCTTTTATTTGACTAACATAGTGTTAGTGTTAATGATTTTGATATTTACTGGCAATAGTTGACGGCGGATTGGGTAAGGGATTGTGGAGGGGATGTAAGAGCTATTTTATACTATTCTTGTGGAACAGGCAAGATGCCTGTTCCATGATGAAGCAACAGGCAAGATGCCTGTTCCACAAGAACTGAATGCAGTTGTGGAACGGGCATCTTGCCCGTTGCAAGCAATGAAGTTATAATTTATAACTGAATTAACAGCAAATGTTTTTACCGGAAGTTTCGGTGGTAGTGCCTATTTACAACGGCGAGGTGGATTTGCCGGAGTTAATTGAGTGCCTGCGATCGCAAACTTATCCCTCACACAGTGTAGAATACCTCTTAGTAGATAACAACAGTGGCGATCGCACTTCCAGCATCCTTGAAACAACAGCCTTTAACCCCCCCTCAGTCCCCCCCTTGGTAAGGGGGGGAGGCAATTTGGATAAACCCCCCTTGGTAAGAGGCGGAGGCAATTTGGAGAGAATAACTATTCGCCACCTCACCGAAAACCAGATTCAAAGTTCCTACGCCGCCCGCAATAAAGGAATTCACAGTTCAAAAGGTGAAATAATTGCATTTACCGATGCAGACTGTCGCCCGGAATCTGACTGGTTGGAAAATTTAGTTAAGCCATTTGTGGACTTAGAAGTAGGAATTAGTGCTGGGGAAATAGTCGCATTACCTGGTAAAACTATTTTAGAACAACACGCAACCCGCCAAAATACTTTATCTCAAAAACATACTCTCGCTCACCCTTTTTGTGCTTACGGCCAAACTGCCAATTTAGCTGTACGCAAAAAAGTTTTAGCAGAAGTCGGTTTATTTCGCCCGTACCTTACGAGTGGTGGCGATGCGGATTTGTGCTGGCGGATTTTGCGGGAAACATCCTATAAGTTGGATTTTGTCGAAAGTGCGATCGTCCGACACCGCCACCGTTATACCATAAAACAGTTACAAAGTCAATGGTATCGGTACGGTGAATCTAATAAATATTTGCACGAAATCCACGGTGTCGATTTGATGCGAGAATTGACAACACAGGAATATTGTTATCGGTTGGCTAGGTGGCTATTTAAGGAATTGCCAGTGGTTGTGGTCAAAAGCGCGTTAGCGTTAGCGAAGCGATCCGAAGGAAAGCCCTCGAAGAGGATCGCCTCTTCTAATCTGGTAGAGTTGTTGAATACGCCGATCGGTCTAGTGAATGTGAGGTCAAGGGCGATCGGACAGCGCCAAGCCAAACTCCCCCAATCAGCTTGGGAAATAGAGCGATTTTAAGATTTTCAAATATAAGCCTTTGAAGGGCGGGCAAGATGCCCACCCCACAAAGAAAATTGAATTCTTGTAGAACAGGCATCTTGCCTGTTCCTCGCAGGATGCCCACCCCACAAAGAAAATTGAATTCTTGTAGAACAGGCATCTTGCCTGTTCCTCGCAGGATGCCCACCCCACAAAGAAAATTGAATTCTTGTAGAACAGGCATCTTGCCTGTTCCTCGCAGGATGCCCACCCCACAAAGAAAATTGAATTCTTGTAGAACAGGCATCTTGCCTGTTCCTCGCAAGATGCCCACCCCACAAAGAAAATTGAATTCTTGTGGAACAGGCATCTTGCCTGTTCCTCTTTTCTCATAAGGGCAGTTTATTGGTGGATATAAATATCCTGAATCAGAAATATGAAAATTTAACGCAAGACTTAATATAAAATTAATAAGTCTATGCTGAAGCGCCTAGTCTCAAAACAACGAGTAACTAGAAGACTGACGCCAAAATAGCCTATAATTCTTAGGCTCTGGCTTCCACTACTTTAGTCAGCGCGATCGAGATTATTCTCAGATTTTTAAAGTTTTGTAACATTTTCAGGTAATGCCAATGGCTCAAATCTTACTCCAGACCGTTTGGTTTATACCTTGCTATCCACTCATCGGCGGAGTTCTGTCGATGCTGTGGTTTCCGGCAGTTACCCGCCGCACGGGGCCAAGACCATCGGGTTACGTGAACGCCATATTAACCTTGTTCGCTTTCCTCCACGGCGTCATCGCTCTCACAGCTATCTGGAACCAACCCGCGCAAGAGCAGTTCATTCCCTGGCTGAATGTCGCAGGTTTAGACTTAACCATTCCCGTCGAAATCTCTGCTGTCACTGTCGGGGCGACAGTTTTGATTACCGGATTGAACTTGCTGGCGCAGATTTATGCCTTCGGTTACATGGAAATGGACTGGGGCTGGGCTAGGTTCTTTTCCCTGATGGGGCTGTTTGAAGCGGGGATGTGTGGCTTAGTGCTCTGCAATTCCCTGTTTTTCAGCTACATGATTTTGGAAGTTCTCACCTTGGGCACCTACCTGCTAGTCGGGCTGTGGTTCAATCAGTCTTTGGTGGTGACAGGAGCTCGCGATGCTTTCTTAACAAAGCGGGTAGGAGATTTATTCCTGTTGATGGGAGTAGTCGCAATTTTGCCGCTGGCTGGAACTTGGAATTTTGACGAGTTGGCTGTTTGGGCCCAGACTGCAAAGATTGACCCCACTGTAGCGACGTTGTTGGCCTTAGCTTTGATTGCTGGGCCGATGGGTAAATGCGCTCAGTTTCCCTTGCACCTGTGGCTGGATGAAGCTATGGAGGGCCCGCTACCGGCAACGGTTTTGCGGAACACCGTAGTTGTGGAAACTGGTGCTTGGATTTTGATTAAGTTGCAGCCGGTGATTGCTTTGTCGCCGATCGGACTGAAGGCAACTATTATTGTAGGTGCTGCGACGGCGGTTGGTGCTTCCTTAATTGCGATCGCCCAAATCGACATCAAGCGCACGCTTTCCTATATAGTCAGCTCATACATGGGCTTAGTATTTATCGCCGTCGGTACTGGACAAATCCAGACAGCCCTGACATTGATGTTTGCTTATACTTTGGCAATGGGTTTGTTGGTAATGAGCATCGGTTCGGTAGTTTGGAACAGTATCACTCAGGATGTCCGAGCTCTCGGTGGTTTGTGGGGAAAGCGTCCGATATCTGCCATATCTTTTATTGTCGGTAGCGCTGGATTAGTGGGATTGCCGCCTTTCGGCTGTTTCTGGGCTTTATCAGAATTCACATCCGGGCTTTGGGAAACTCACCCTTTCTTGTTAGGAATAGTTCTGTTTGTCAACGGTGTCACTGCTTTTGGCTTAGTGCGCGTCTTCGGCTTAGTTTTCGGTGGTAAACCAAAGCAAATGACCGAACGTTCGCCGGAAGTTCACTGGCCTTTTATCTTACCAATGACTATTTTAATGGGCTTTACTTTGCACGTTCCGCATTTGCTGGCAGCGTGGCAATTGTTACCAGTGGCAAGTTGGAATTATACCGCAACTGGACTGGTGGTTTTGTCAAGTGCGATCGGCATCGGTGCCGGAGCATTTGTTTACCTGAACGAGAAATGGGAAAAACCAGTGCAAATTGGTTCTCAATCCCTGCAAGACTTTTTTGCCTACGACTTTTACACCGCCCAACTTTACCGCGTGACAGTGATCTTTGCAGTAGGTCTAGTTGCTCAAATCATCTCTTGGGTCGATCGCAATATTGTTGACGGATTCGTGAACTTGATCGGTTTGACAACAGTTTTCGGAGGGCAAAGTCTCAAGTATAACGTCAACGGTCAAACTCAATTTTACGTCTTGACAATTCTCTTCGGAGTTGGACTTTTGGGACTGATTGTAAGCTGGCCGTTGCTAGCTCGCCTGTCGCTGATTGTCGGCGGGTAAAGAGACAATAAGATTTCGGATTTTAGGTGCCACTTTTAGTCTACAATCTTAAAATCACGAATTCTTGAACCAAGATTTCAAATATTTTCAAATACGGCAACATCCATGAATCTAAACGACAAAAAAGTCAATCTTTCCCGGCGCAATTCCCTCAAATTTGTCGCAGGTGCGATCGGCACAGGGATACTCGCAGCACGAGTAGGCGCTGATGTGGTTGCACCAGAACCAGCAATCGCTCAAAATGACTTGACTCCCGATGCAGCTTTGAAACAGTTAATGGACGGGAACAAGCGGTTTGTGGACAGAAAACGTCAAACTCCCAACCAAGACTTTGTTCGCATCACGGAAGTTGCCAAATCTCAAAAACCCTTTGCGGCGATTCTCGGCTGTGCAGATTCGCGCTTTCCTCCTGAGATTATATTCGATCGGGGGTTCGGAGATTTATTTGTCTGTCGCGTAGCCGGAAATGTTGCTACCCCAGAAGAAATTGGCAGCCTGGAATATGGCACCCTGGTATTGGGAGCAAAAGTCCTGGTGGTAATCGGACATGAAAGGTGCGGTGCGGTAGACGCAACCATCAAAGGTGCTGAAGTTCCCGGTCAAATTGGCAGTTTGCTAGCAGCCATTAAGCCTGCTGTAGAAAGCTCAAAAGACAAAACCGGCGATCGGCTAGAAAATGCCTGCAAAGCCAATGTGGTGCTACAAGCTAACAAGTTAAAAGCATCTCCAGTCATCTCTAAGTTAATTGCTGAGAATAAACTGAAGATTGTTGGTGGCTACTACGATTTAGACACGGGTGCAGTCAATATTCTTGTTTAATCGTAATGCAATTTTGGATTGATAATTTGGGGAAAATCAACATAGACTTGTAGGGTGCGTCAGACGAAGCTATAGGACGATGATCGATGGTTTCGGATCTGACGCACCTTACTAATGGTGACACCTGCGTCCAGCGCTGTAACATCTAAACTCTCAAATTGTCAAACAAAAAGAACGAGAAAAATTGATTCTTTACTCTTCACTTTTCACACATTATGCTTAGTGCCTTGCTCTGGTTGCCCGCGTTGGGCGCTGCGGTAGTCGGGTTCTTACCCGGAAACATGAATGGAATGCGACTGCGTTCAATAGCATCAGCTTTTGCTGCTGCTGTTTTCCTGTTAAATATCTGGCTGGTGACTCAATTCGATCCAGCCAATTCGGGACTGCAATTTCAAGAATATTTGCCTTGGATTCCGCAGTTAGGTTTGAACTACAACTTAGGCATTGACGGATTGTCTTTGCCACTGGTGGTTTTAAGTGCATTACTAACGCTATTAGTCATTTATGGCACTGGCGAAGCGGTGGCTAGACCCCAACTTTACTACGCATTAATTCTGCTAATCAATGCTGGTATTGCTGGAGCTTTGATGTCTCAAAATTTGCTGCTGTTTGTACTGTTTTACGAAATAGAATTAATTCCGTTTTACCTGTTGATTGCGATTTGGGGCGGCAAGCAGCGAGAATACGCTGCTATGAAGTTTTTGATCTACACGGCTGTTTCAGGACTTTTAGTTTTAGCAGGATTTTTAGGTGTTGCTTTGCTAAGTGGTTCTCGAAACTTCGATTACAGTGCGATTCATACTCAGGATTTATCCTTTAATACACAATTGATACTGTTAACAATTGTGCTACTTGGGTTTGCAATTAAAATTCCCTTAGTACCTTTACATACCTGGCTACCGGATGCTTACGTCGAAGCTTCACCAGCAACCGCAATTCTGCTGGGCGGCATTTTGGCAAAGTTGGGAACTTACGGATTAATCCGGTTCGGCTTGCAGTTGTTCCCCGAAACTTGGTCGATAATCGCTCCCGGTTTGGCGATTATCGGCACGGTAAGCGTGATGTACGGGGCTTTGAGCGCGATCGCCCAAAAAGACATCAAGCGCATGGTAGCCTATAGTTCGATCGGGCATATGGGCTACATCCTGGTAGCCTGCGCCGCCGGTACGAAACTCGCCTTAATCGGCGCAGTCGGACAAATGGTAAGCCACGGCTTGATTTTAGCTTTGCTGTTTTATTTAGTAGGGGTAATCGAAAGCAAAGTCGGGACGCGGGATTTGGACGTGCTCAACGGCTTAATGAACCCGATGCGCGGTTTACCGACGGCTAGTTCCCTGTTAGTTTTAGGCGGGATGGCCAGCGCCGGAATTCCCGGTTTGGTGGGTTTTATCGCCGAATTTTTAGTGTTTCAGGGCAGTTTTTCGAGCTTTCCAATTCCCACTTTAATCTGCATTTTAGCCTCTGGTTTAACCGCAGTTTACTTTGTGATTCTGCTCAACCGCACCTGTTTTGGGAAGTTGGACAACGCCACGGCTTATTACCCAGCAGTTACGTTTGGTGAAAATATGCCAGCGCTGGTTTTGGCGGGAATCATTTTTGTGTTGGGAATTCAACCTGCTTGGTTGCTGAAGTGGAGCGAATCGACTACAAATGCGATCGCAGCCACTCTTCCAACTGACAGAAATGCTCAAGTAGCTATTAGTTATTCCCTTGAATTCTCGGCTCTTGAAAGAGACTGTTGGCGAATCAATAAAGGGTAATACCCCTCACAGGTGAAATGTAGATTTTGTAGGTTGGGTTAACGCGAGAGCGAAACCCAACTCTTTTAAAATAATGTGTTGGGTTTCGCTGACGCTCTACCCAACCTACAAAATCTACAAAATCTATGCGAGAAACTTGCGCGGGCGCTGGATTCAGAAGTGAGGAGTGAGACCCCTCAGACATTCGCCAACAGTCTCTTCCGATGCCACCGGATTTCATATTAAGGCCTTGACTGCAAAATGCGTTGGACGATCGCACTGGTAGAGCTAGGAACTTCTATATCGATCAAAGAAATCTTGCCACCAGAGGCTAGAACAGCCGGTGCTTCCGGTAGTGTTTCGATTTGATAGTCGCCTCCTTTAACGTATATATCAGGTTTCAGGGTAGTGATGAGTTGAGTTGCGGTACTTTCGGAAAAAATTACTACCGCGTCTACTGCTTTCAGGGCGGCTAAAACTTCGGCTCGCTCGTCTTCTGGTACGATCGGGCGTAGTGGCAATCCTGGCTGCTGGGGTTTGATGGCTTGTACGCTAGCATCGCTATTCAATCCTACTATGAGCGATCGCCCCAAAGCCTTTGCCGACTGCAAATAGCGGACGTGCCCTGCGTGTAAGATATCAAAGCAGCCGTTGGTAAACACGATCGGACGCCACTGAGCCGGATTTGAGGCGATCGCAGCAGAAAGTTCTCTCAACCTGTAAACACCAGAAATCATTCTTTTCACCAACAGCGAGTTTGAACAGCGTTGAACCATCCTACCAATAAAAGTAAGAAGGGGATTCGGGCGATCGCCCCCTCAACCGCAGGGCTGTTTCATTCTCACCAAAAAAGTCAAATGATGGGGAGAGGGCAGGGCTGTTTCATTCTCACCAAAAAAGTCAAATGATGGGGAGAGAAGGAGAGGGGGAGAGGGGGAATCGGAGGGATGACTGAAAAGCTTAAAAATTCATCGTTCTGGGGGTTCTCGCGATCGCCCCATCACCCCATCTCCCCATCACCCCATCTCCCCATCAACCGAGAATGAAACAGCCCTGGGAGGAGAGGGGGAGAAGATTTGATGAATTTTGATATGGGATTGAAATAGGCAATTCTGGAACAGGCAAGATGCCTGTTCCACAAGAATTATTGCAGAGGTGGATTACACGAGCTGGGGAAATTATATTAAGTTAAGTGAAGTTCGATCGCTCTACGCTCAAATCTCCCTATGCTGAAACAGCCAAAATCTCAATATTCTGTAGCCTGGATTAGCAAATTAGCAGACATCCCGCAAGCGTCGTGGGATGCCTTGGCGATGCCACTAAAAACGCCTTTTCTCGAATGGGATTGGCTGAACAATCTCGAAACTTCTGGTAGCGCGACAGGTAAAAACGGTTGGCTACCACATCACTTGACTGTCTGGCGAGACAAACAGTTGATTGCTTGTGCGCCGCTTTATGTCAAAAGTCACAGTTACGGCGAATTTGTATTCGATAATCAATGGGCCGATTTAGCTCAACGTTTGGGTATTGAATACTATCCGAAATTGATGGGAATGACGCCGTTTACTCCGGCAGAAGGCTATCGATTTTTGATTGCGCCTGGGGAAGATGAGGATGAGTTAACTGGCATAATGGTAAGTGCGATCGACCATTTTTGCGATCGGCACAATATCTCTGGTTGCAATTTCCTGTATGTCGATCCAGTTTGGCGCGATCGCATGGAACGGCACGGTTTTAGCGCTTGGCTGCACCACAGTTATATTTGGCAAAATCAAAGCTATCAAAATTTTGACAACTATCTAGGCACGTTTAATGCCAACCAGCGCCGCAATATCAAGCGCGAACGCAAGGCTGTTGAAGCAGCAGGTTTGTTGGTGAAAACTTTGACTGGTGATGACATTCCCCAAGCGATGTTTGGGCAAATGTATGCTTTTTATGAGAATACTTGCGACAAGTTTGGCTGGTGGGGAAGCAAGTATTTGACTAAGCGATTTTTTGAACAGTTGCATGACAATTATCGCGATCGCGTTTTATTTGTCGCCGCCTATGATAAGGAAGATGACAGACAGCCGATGGGAATGTCTTTTTGTCTGTATAAGGGCGATCGAATGTACGGACGTTATTGGGGCAGTTTGCAGGAAATTGACTGCTTGCACTTCGATGCTTGTTACTATACACCGATCGAATGGGCGATCGATCGGGGCATTCAAACCTTCGATCCGGGGGCTGGCGGGAGGCACAAAAAACGGCGCGGCTTTCCAGCTACGCCAAATTATAGTTTGCACCGATTTTATAACAACCGTCTCGCCCAAATTCTCAAGTCTTATATTGGTCAAATTAATGAGAGAGAACAGGCAGAAATTGATGCAGTCAATGAGGATTTACCTTTCACTCAGTTACCCCCTTTGTTACTAGGCGATTAACTGGGAATTGGGCATTGGGCATTGGGAATTGGGCATTGGGAATTGGGCATTGGGCATTGGGCATTGGGCATTGGGCATTGGGAATTGGGCATTGGGAATTGGGAATTGGGCATTGGGCATTGGGNATTGTGCATTGGGAATTGGGAATTGTGAATTGGGAATTGGGAATTGGGCATTGGGCATTGGGCATTGGGCATTGCCACCTCCTGTTTTGCTAAATAAATCAGGAGGATTTGATATTAGTTATTAGTTGTTGTTAACAGCCAATAACTAATAACCAATCACCAATTCCCCCATGCCCAATTCCCAATTCCCCATAACTAATGACTAATTCAAAAACACTTTCCCATCTTCCTGAACTTCCAGGGATTTGGTATCAGCGCCCAAGTCAGTTGTTGCGCCAAAACTGATTTGCAACATTCCCGCAGTAGCAGTTGCTTGGGTGCGAACTAGCAGCAATCCCCCGTCTGGGCGCTGGTAAGTGAGGGTGATTGGGGTTTTCAAGTTTTTGAGCGAAATTTCTGATTGTTCGCCCAGAGTGCGCGATTGACTCATCCCAACTACTTGATAATTGATCACAGCATTGGTGGTATTTACGAGTTTGATTGTCACCATACCGTCTACGGGCGTGACTCTCGCACCGGGAAACGGAAATCTGGGCGGCGCATCTTGGGGCATGGCAGGAGTCGGTGCGCTGACGGGCTTACCATTGGCTGGGGGAGTAGTCGCAGGTCGGGAAACTGGTTTTCCTTGGGGTGGTGGCCCACCAGCAAGGGAAATGGTGGCGAGACTAACTAGCAAACCTATGCTGGCTGTTGTTAGTAAGCTGATTTTTTTGAACTTTAGATTGTGGTGAAACATAAATAACTCCTCACGAGTTCGATCGAGGTTTTCCAACTAATGTTAAGCTGTCGCGGATCTAATTTATACTATCTAATTTTTTCAAACTCTTGTGGGGTGGGCATCCTGCCCGTCCAAAAGGTGAAATTTTAACTATAGCCTTTCTCAGAAAGATGAGGTACGCATCGGGCATCGGGCATCGGGCATTGGGCATCGGGTATAGGGCATCGGGCATCGGCATTGGTGTCCACTTAAGCCTGAAAGCCTTGGTATCTCTCGTTTATATCCTAGTCCAGATCCCCCTAAATCCCCCTTAAGAAGGGGGACTTTGATCGGACTCTTGTCCCCCCCTTCTTAAGGGGGGCTAGGGGGGATCTAGATTTAATAGTCAAACAGCAATCTGTGACTGGGTTTGAGCTTAAGTTGACACCTATGGGGCATCGGGTATACCTCACTTTTTTGAGATGCTATATACCGCCCGGAAGTTTTAGGGGCGAGATATTTCTGATTTGTGGGCTGGAAGGGAGACGGTAATGACAGTACCTTCAGAGAGTTGGCTGTCTATGTGGATTTGGCCGCGGTGATTTTCAACAATGACTTTGGCGATGGCTAATCCCAAACCGGAACCGGCGGCGCTGCGGTGGGTGCGGGCGGGATCGGCGCGGTAAAATCGATCGAATATGTGCGGCAGTGATTCTGGGGAAATACCGATACCAGTGTCTGTTATTTTTACTTGCAGTGCTGGATTTAGCATCGACGCAGTTATTTTGCTTTTAGATGCCAATTGCAATTCTACTTGAATTTTGCCCCCCGATCGCGTGTACTGCACACAATTGCTAACGAGATTGGTAAAAAGTCGGGCCAGTTGATCCCAATCTCCCAATACTGTAAAGTTGTCCTTAGCGTTGGGTGAATCGGCTATTTCCAAAGAAAGAGAGAGATTTTGGGTAGTGGCGATCGCCAGTTGTTCTTCAATCACCTCAATCAACAAAGCATCGAGAGGCACATCAACCCACTCCTGCTGTACGATTCCACTATCTTGTCTCGCTAAAAACAGCAAATCGTCAACCAAGCGTCCCAAACGGCGCGTTAGGCGTTCAATCACTTGTAGT
Source organism: Tychonema bourrellyi FEM_GT703 (assembly GCF_002412335.2). Classification (GTDB taxonomy): domain Bacteria; phylum Cyanobacteriota; class Cyanobacteriia; order Cyanobacteriales; family Microcoleaceae; genus Microcoleus; species Microcoleus bourrellyi. The sequence continues at coordinate 4,323 of NZ_NXIB02000030.1, read as the reverse complement.
TGTTGATGTTGTTGAGGGTCAATATCCGGTTCTGCTAAAGCGACTTGGACATTAGTTTGAATAGTGGCGATCGGATTTCTGAGCTCATGGGAAGCATCAGCAGTAAACTGTTTAAGACGCCCATAAGATTCTCTCACAGGTGCGATCGCCAATCCAGACAACAGCCAGCCAATAGCCGCCACACAAATCAGCGTTAAACCCGCACCCAAAATCAAATCGAGAATTAATTGGCGAATCGGTTTTGTCACTTCAAACCAAGGATGACTGACTCGCAAATAGCCCAAAACTTGGCGGCCAATTTCCACACGCTGTGTCACCTGTCTGAGAGAATAGTTTTCAGATTGCAACTTATGGTTAATTACCCAAACCGTTTCCCCCGTGCGGTTAGCGTGAATCGGAATATTCAGCGGTTCCGACAAAGTAGACCAAAGTAATTTGCCCGTAGGACTAAACCATTCTAAATCAATGTGGTCATCCTCCACTGCATCCGTGCTGTCTCGAAAACTAGCTTGAATATTAACTTGCGACTTAGTTGTATATCCGATAGTACGGGAAGTTAACGGTTCAATAACCAGAGTGCGCTCAACTACTTCGACAACATGATTGAGAGTATCGTCAATGCGATCGATTAAAGTATTACGAACATAGAAATAAAAACCAGTCGCGAATACAAGTAACAAAACAGCAGTAACAGCAGTGTACCAAATAGCGAGGCGACGGCGAGTAGTTTGAAACATTAGGAATTTGGAAATAACGAACCGCGAAGGCGCAAAGAGCGCGAAGTAAGAAAAGAGGAAGAAAATTTCAAAGGAATTGTGAACTAATAACTATTGACAATCATAACACTCTTCCCTTCTTCCCTTCTTCTCTTCCTTCGTGTCCTTCGCGTCTTCGCGGTTCGTTTTTCATACCCAATCAGTGCAGCCCGGTTAACCGACTAACAAAGTGAGGAAATCCGCTTAGCACTCCCCGCACTTTTGATGCCAAAATAGATGAATAAAACAAATTTAACTAAAAGGGTGACGATTATCAATGGCAATTAAAGACCAACCCCAACCCCCTCGTTTTCGCCAAATCAGCAATATCTTGTTATTGCTATCCAGTCTGTTTCTACTGGCCAACATCTTTTTGCCGAATTTGTTCGGTCCCCAAATTCCCCAAGTGCCTTACAGTTTGTTCGTCCATCAGGTTCAAGAACAAAATGTAGTCAGAGCTTCGGTAGGTCAAAATGAAATTCGCTACCAACTCAAAGGCGAAGGAGATCAACCCGGTCAAGTGCTGTCAACTACCCCGATCTTTGACCTGGAATTGCCTAAACTTTTACAAGAAAAAGGTGTTGAATTTGCGGCAACTCCCCCTTCTAAAAATGGCTGGATCGGCAGTGTTTTAAGCTGGGTAGTTCCGCCGCTAATTTTTGTGGCAATATTTCAATTTTTTATGAACCGGGGCGGTGGCGGGCCGCAGGGTGCACTCTCGATCGGCAAAAGCAAAGCTAAGGTCTACGTGGAAGGTGAATCGGCGAAAGTTACTTTTGCTGATGTCGCCGGAGTAGAAGAGGCTAAAACTGAATTGGTCGAAGTTGTTGAGTTCCTGAAAACTCCCGACAGATTTACGGCAATTGGCGCGCGAATTCCGAAGGGTGTGCTGTTAGTCGGGCCTCCGGGAACTGGCAAAACGCTGTTAGCAAAAGCAGTAGCTGGTGAAGCTGGTGTACCATTTTTTAGCATCTCTGGTTCGGAGTTTGTGGAATTGTTTGTCGGTGTTGGTTCTGCAAGAGTCAGAGATTTATTCGAGCAGGCTAAGAAACAGGCTCCTTGTATTATTTTCATTGATGAATTGGATGCGATCGGCAAATCTCGTAGCACTAATGCTGCATTCGGCGGGAATGACGAACGGGAACAAACTCTCAATCAATTATTAACTGAAATGGATGGTTTTGCTGCGGGCAATACTACGGTAATTGTGCTGGCTGCAACTAACCGCCCGGAAAGTTTGGATGCTGCTTTGTTGCGTCCTGGCCGTTTCGATCGCCAAGTTTTAGTCGATCGCCCGGATTTATCTGGCCGCGAAGCAATTTTGAACATTCACTCTCAAAAAGTGAAGTTGGGCCCGGATATTGACTTGAAGGCGATCGCCACTCGTACCCCCGGTTTTTCGGGCGCAGATTTGGCAAATTTGGTCAATGAAGCTGCTTTGTTAGCGGCTCGTAACAAGCGTCTCACTGTCGCGCAGGAAGACTTTTATGAGGCGTTTGAGCGCGTTGTAGCTGGCTTGGAAAAGAAAAGCCGGGTGCTCAACGAAAAGGAGAAAAAGATTGTGGCTTACCACGAAGTCGGACACGCGATGGTTGGTGCTCTGATGACTGGCGGCGGCGAAGTGGCGAAAATCTCGATCGTCCCTCGCGGTATGGCTGCATTGGGTTACACGTTGCAATTACCGACTGAAGACCGTTTCTTGTTGGATGAGTCGGAATTGCGCGGTCAGATTGCTACACTACTTGGAGGGCGATCGGCTGAGGAAGTCGTGTTTGGTAGCATCACTACTGGCGCTTCCAACGACTTGCAAAGGGCGACTGATTTAGCTGAACGGATGGTGACAACTTACGGGATGAGTAAGGTTTTGGGGCCTCTAGCTTACGATCGCGGCCAACAAGCAATGTTCCTCAACGATGGTATGGGAAATGCGCGCCGTGCGGTAAGTGCTCAGACTGCGGAGGCGATCGACCAAGAAGTCAAAGAAATTGTGGAAACTGCACATCAACAAGCTTTGGATATTCTGAAAGCTAATCGGGAATTGTTGGAAACAATCACACAGAAGCTGTTAGAAACTGAAGTAGTTGAAGGCGAGGCTTTGCACAAATTACTGGCTGAAGTGCGGCCTTTAGATCAGTCTGTGGCTTGAGTTTAAAAGGATTTAATCTGATATATTGCACCATTCTCAATTAGCTGTAGGGGCGGGTTCGCGAACAACCTCTCCGGTTGCAGACAGGTTAAATAAACCCGCCCCAACCCACCCAAAAATCCCTTTAACGCAGATGATAATAATATCACCTGCGTTTTTTGATATTTATCAACTTGTAAATTTTTAAATTGACTGGCTAAAAACTATAATCATTTCAACTATAAAGATTGTGGTCTGGGTCTAGCCAAACAATATAAAAAATATTTTCACTAAAAAATCCATGTACCCGGCCATATTCATTAGCAGAGATTTGAAACTGGTATGGCATATTTACTAACGCAGATTCATTGGGAATCCCAAAGCCATTAGGTTCAGTAGTATCTTGCCAAACTATGCCATGACAACGCAAACTTTTACTCTGATTATTGATAACCTCTTGAGCGTTCAATTGTGACAAATCGCGCAGCCTTCTCAATAGAGATGCTAGATACTTAGCATCTCTACCGCCAATGGAGAACTTATCTTTATCATCCTGATAGTACCGGAATGAAAAACTAATTCCTTCGGGAATTTGGATATTGACAACCTCTCTCCTTGCTGAAGATGATTGACTGCGAATCTCTGTATCTTGTCTTTTTTTATGCTTCTTCGATGACACGGCTTTTGTAAAATTTTTTCATTAATTCCTTGGTAATAATAGCATGACAAGGTTCATCTCTTGGCAACTCACCTCTAGCATTAATCCAAGGATCTTCGCGTCGCACCATCAATTCTAACTCATAGGCATCTCGAAAGAAGTAATCATCGGATAACTCGTCTAAAAACTCTTGTACTTCTTCTGAAAACTCTGGTTTTTTGACTTCTTTGAGAATTGGCTTAAAGTCAAATTTTTCTTTATATTCATAAAACAAAGCTGGGATAGTCGGCCCGTGCACCCAGGCTTCAAAATCTTCATCAAACAGCGGTGTATCCTCAAAGGCTAGATACCATGCTTGGGCGTAGTACAAGAGTTTTTGTAGCTTGTGGTTGCTGAGATAGGAGCCTACATCATTGGCGAACCAGATATAGTAATCTGCTAGTTGGGAGGCGGTTGTGATTGTAGTTATTGTGGTCATATAACTCGACTCAATAAGTTTTGGATTCTATGATAGCACATCGATTAACCGCCTCCATAATTACAATAATTTCAACTGTTTCGCGCGGGGTGGGGGCGGGTTTTTTAGTCTCTAGATATCCTTTAAGGTTATTGGTGAACCCGCCCCTTGTATCTTAAAAGAGTGAATCAGTCGATCGCCACGTCATAGATTTAATCATACCGACAATCAGGCGATCGAGCCGACAATCAGGCGATCGTACCGATCATCAGGCGATCGTACCGATCATCAGGCGATCGTACCGACAACCAGTCGATCGTACCGATCA
>NZ_NXIB02000002.1 GCF_002412335.2 Tychonema bourrellyi FEM_GT703 | reverse complement strand
TCACTTTTACCCCCTCAATCCGCGTATGTGCCAGTTGGGGGTGCGGAATGTGGGTTGGAGGGGTGCGATCGCTGCGCTTACAGTTGTGTTTTGCTAAACTCAAAGCAGCTAAGCTGTTACGCATTTAAACCATTAACGAGGCTTGTAGGGTGCGTCAGGAGTGAACACTTACTGGACTTGGGAAACGCTTATGTACGCTAAGCACCCTACTATCTATTTCGATAAATTTAAATTTCAAATGAACGATCGCACCATTGAGAAAAATATGGATAATTTGCAGCAGCAATTTAACCAAGGAACGATCTTAACTGCCTCCCAATTGCAGGAATTGCAGGAACAGTTAAAGCAACTTTTCAGCAAAGCTGTAACTTATACTCGCCTGCTGCGGAAACTTAAAAATTTTGACAATACAATTGCGATAAATCTTTACAATTATATTGATATTTTGCAGAAAATATGTGTTATGATTGAAGGCGATAAGGAAGAACTATCTATATTAAATTGCTTTAGTATAAAAAGTAGTCCATATATGCGATCGCAAATAACAGGCGACTTAGGATATTTCCGACACGGAACGAGTTTAATCGAACAGGCGATCGCCTCAATTCGAGGCATAGTAGAAATAGAACAAGCTATGATGAGGACACGGCAGTGCCGTTTCCCCACCGAAAATAATACTCAATTTCAACCGCTAGCCAATGGCAATACCAACCGAGCCACAACCAAATTATTATCCAAAATTTCCATAGACAGATTCCCCCCCATCAACCGCACCGCTCGCTGACAACTCAATAAAACTTGAAACATCGGCTGATAAAAATTAGAATCAACTAATATATTCGGCCCAGAACTACCATTGAATATCGCAATTAACTGTCGATCGAACAAACCACCATCAGTCACAGACAACTCCAGCAAATCTGCCCCTACAATTTGATAGTGAACCTCAACCTTTCCCCCAACCTCAGAGCGCCGACAAGCAGCCGCCAGCAATTCCCACAGCACCAAATCCAGCTTGATACTGTCCCCCCGAACACTCAAAATCTGACCCGCTGGCAGCGAAACCGACGTTTCCCGGTTCACTTCCAGCAGAATTTCTAACTGTTTGACCAAAGGAGCCGCCCGATCGAGCGATCGCTTCAACCAAGCACCCACAGCCACCGAATCCAGTCCAAATTGCAGCCGCCAATGTTCCTGTTTCAACACCAAATGAGCAGACCCCAAAGCATTACCAATTTGACGTAAAATCTGCTGGTAGCGCAAAGTTTTCAGAGGGTCTTTTGGTTCTTTGACAGAGTGCAAAATAGATTGACTCAACTCCTCCAACTCCTTCACCCCCGCTCCCACAATCCGGTAAAACTCCTCGAAACGGCGCTGCTTATACCAATTCAGCAACTCCAAATCCGATCGCTGCAACTCCAACACAGATTCCACCGCCAAATACCGACGCCACCAAGCCAAATGACAAGCCATCTGATCGAGTAAATTCACCGAAAACTCCGACCACCTGCGCCCCGCAGCATCCGCCACCAACAGTATTCCCATCGGCTCATGTTCCGGCGCAGTCCGCAGTGCTACCGCCATCATCTCCCCAATTCCCGGACTGCGAAGCCACCGCTTAGTACCCAGCGGCAATTCGCTCATACTGTATGCACCACAACCCCCAGCACCCAGAACTTGTTGAATCAAAAAATCAGTTTCGACGATAATCGCAGCTTCGGGATTGAGGGCAAATATGGGATTGGTAGCCACCGTAGTAATAGAAGCTTCCTCTTGATGCCGATTCCAACTAATTACCGCCACCAAAGGACACGAAAGAGTCTGAGCAACGTGTTGAGCAAAATTGTGCTCTAGCCTTCGCAGAGACAAGTCTGGAAAAATCTGCGGTGAGGAGGCAGATATCTGTTTGGGAGATGGTTCCTGGGGAGCTTGCAAAACAGCCAAGCCTGTACGGGCGAATGGCCAAGAGCCCCTACAGATCCCTCGGTAGAATTGTTGATACTTGTCCAATTCCGAACTCTGCCGCCACTGATGCAGAATCAGCCCTAGCTGTTGACTGACTACTTGAACTAATTCTTGCTCCGATCGACTCCAATGGCGAGTAGCACTGTCCCCGACAATCAGCAAACCCTCGATCGATTTTGGATTTTCGATTTTGGATTTTCGATTGGAATGTTCTCCTTCTTCCTTCTTTGTACCCTGATCCCGTAGGGGCGAATGGCCATTCGCCCCTACGGGCTGTAGGGGCGAATGGCCATTCGCCCCTACAGGATAAACGTAGTCGTTGGGATCAGCATAAACGCAGTCGTTGGGCCTTCTTCCTTGCTGCTTCTTCCCCTGCGTACTCACGGCTAAAAGCGATCGCACACCCGCCTCCCCCAGCACCTCCCGCCAAGCCCCCAATCGCCCATTTTCCTCCCAATTTTCAATCGCCAGAGCTTCCCCGCTGTCCTCTAGCAGCCGCAAATCCCGCAAGTCAAGAGCCTTAAGTGGTGACGGTACTGCTCTGCGGTTGCGGGGCAGATTTTGGCAGACAATTTCAAACCGATCCTGTTCTTCCTCGTACAACAACAACAGAAAGTATTCGCAGTTGAGCCGCCCGCACAATTGCGAAGCAGTATTTTTCAGAGTCGTTTCCCAATCAGCATCACTATAGATAGCACGGGCGATTCCTGCTGTTAAATCGCGATCGAGCTCGGCTTGCTGAATCCGCGCTTCCATCTCCGACAGAGGAGCCGTCAGAGCCACTAATTGCGCCACTCCCCGCAGGTAATTTTTTTCATCCTCTTGCCAAATCCGGGGTTCACTAGCTTCAACCGCCAGAAATCCCAACAATTCCCCTCCTAAAACAATTGGTGCCGCCAGCAGCGATCGAGCCCGAATTTGCTGCATCAACCGCCCGGTAAGTTCGCTTTTCAGGGAACTTTGAGATTCCCCAATCCAAACCATTTGTTCCTTTGTCAATGCCTCATAAAATCCGCCCAAGTCTTGGACCGTAATACCAGAAGCCGATCGCCCAATTCCGCTCATACCCGGAGCAACTTGGCGGTTGCTGACTCGTCGCCAAAAATAGCGACGCTCTCGCTCGAACCAATAAACATTAGTGTGTGTCGGCTCGATAAATTCATGGGTTTGTTCCACTACCCTTTGCAAATATTGGTCGAGCGATCGCAATTCGCGCAATTGCGAAATCAGTGCCATCAGCGACTCATCCGGGCGTTTGGTCAGAGTTTGCATCCAGTCTTTTTCTATTTGATAAATAGCTGTTGCCAGCGCTCCAAATACGATCGCCAGTTGCGTTTTTTCCCCCGACGAAAGTGAGCTTTCCCCAACGTCGGAACCAAGCAAAATCACCCCATAGCAGCGGTCTTTGTAGCGGAGTGGAAACAGAATTGTACCTTGAATATTCAAACTTTGAGCCAGTTTCCGCCATTCTCCCGCTCTGTTTTCCTCGCGCAAATCTGGGACTACCACAGGCTGAAGTTGAATTACCACTTGTTCTAGCAAATCCCCCGGATTCAGGGTAAACCGCTGTTTGAGAAAGGACCGATCGCCGTTGGGGACTATGCCACCTTTACCCAACAGTCGGTGGGCCGTGCGATCGTACAATCCGATCCAAATTAAACGCCAGTCAAATTGTGCTTGCAAGTACGAGAGAGTTGTCGAAAGCAGCACATCCACATTCTCATCTTCTCGGAGAGTCTGGAGAACGCTCTCCAAACTCACGATTTGTTCATCTAAATCCTTCGGTCTTTGCTGCTGGTTCATTTCCAAGCGCCCTCAAAACTTTGTAGAAATCAATATTAAGAATTAAAATAAAATATCCAAGACAATCCACTATAATCTAAATTGTCTAATTTATTTCTTCTTATTAAATCTATATAGGATAAGTCATTGGATATTTATCAATTTGGTCTGCGGCCACTGTTGTTTTCGGTATTGAAAGCCGATGCCGAATGGGTACATAACCGCAGCCTGCAAATTCTCGAATTAGCCGATCGCACCCAGTCTAACCCCGCCACCAGCAGAATTTTAGACCAATTCCACCAATCCTTTGGACTGCAAGATTCGCGACTCGAACAATCTCTCTGGGGACTCAACTTCAAAAACCCTGTTGGCTTAGCCGCCGGATTTGACAAAAACGGCGTAGCTGCTGGCATCTGGACAAAGTTTGGCTTTGGTTTTGCTGAACTAGGCACCGTCACTTGGCATCCACAGCCCGGAAACCCCCAGCCTCGCTTGTTTCGCTTGACCCAGGACAGTGCAGCCCTCAATCGCATGGGATTTAACAACCAAGGATCTCAAGCAATGGCGGCCCGCTTTCAGGCTGCACAAAGCAGGGGAAAATTAGATAACTCATACCCTAGCCCTGACTCCCCATTTCCCTTGGGAATTAATCTGGGTAAATCTAAGGTAACACCCTTAGAGCAAGCATCAACAGACTATTTGGAGAGTTTTAAACTCCTTCAGGATTGGGGCGACTATTTTGTGGTGAATGTTTCTTCCCCCAATACTCCAGGATTGCGATCGCTCCAAGATGCAGCTCAGCTCAGCACAATCTTGGACATTTTGCAACAAACAAATCAGGGCATTAAGCCGATTTTAGTCAAGATTGCCCCGGATTTGGAGTGGGAGGCGATCGCATCCATCCTCGACTTAGCAAAAACCTACCAACTAGCAGGAATTATCGCCACAAACACCACCATCCGCCGCGACGGATTGAAAACACAAACGTTGCGAGAAACCGGCAAACCAATCAGCGAAGAAGCCGGCGGCATTAGTGGCCTTCCCGTACAGCAACGTTCAACAGAAGTAATCCGATTTATCTGGCAGCAAACAGCAGGAAAATTGCCCATAATTGGCGTTGGTGGCATTTTCACCGCCGACGATGCTTGGGAAAAAATTGCCGCCGGTGCAACTCTAATTCAAGTCTACACCGGTTGGGTTTATGAAGGCCCTTGGATGGTGCGCCGCATTCTCCAAGGATTGCTCAACAAATTAGAAGAAAAAGGATTTAATTCAATTTCTGAAGCCATTGGTTCTGGAAATATCAAGTAAATTTTATTTGATTGAACCTAAAAAAATCGCCTTTTTTTCTAGGGTTAAACGCTTGACTTTCGCCAGCCAATATTTTAAATGAAAATAGGTTGGGTAGAACGATAGGAGGTCTGTAGGGTGCGTCAGCTCGATTGCTTATGAGGCAAGGGAAACGCTGCGGGCTGACGCACCCTACAATATTATACGCAACAAAGCGACAAATCCAGCTTGTTCAAAATGTTTATCATAGGCGAGTGCTTCTAATATATTTTGTTGTTGCATAATTTGAAATGATGTGCAATCTGTATGACTCCATGCTTGATCTAGTCGGCTATTATATAGCTCAAGTGCGTTTTTAAAGAGTTCATTTGTTTGACTGACTACTTCAATTTCAGGATTATCAAAGGAGTGATTGATAAAATTAACGGCTTTTTGTCTATAAAAAGCCCCCCTTCCTGAAAAGGCATTTAGTAATTCAGTAAATACCATTTCACTGGTAACAATGGGTACATTTTTTAGAGAAATTGTGAGATTTCGAGCTTTTTGATGTAGAGCATCATCGGGATTGAGTAAAGCAATCCAATAACCTGTATCAGCAAAAACTTTTCTCATTATTCTTCCTTGGGTGAGCCATACAAGTAGCTATCTAGATTTTTTGATAAGTCTATGGGTAGCTGTGCATTCTCTTCTGCTGGCGTTTCAGAATTAATTAGATCTATGAAATTCAAGAAAGATGGAAGATCGGAATTTTCTGAATTAGGGTTTTGAAAATCATTTTGAATTTTTCTGGATTTAATGAATAGTAAGAAATTCAAAAGTTCTGTCACTAAAGTATCAGATGTTTGGGCAATCTCACGAATCAATAGTTCTCTTTCTGACATTGTTTTATCCTCCTTCGGAGGTTGCTTGGTTTCTATTTCATAGTTTATCTCAGATGGAAAACTTTTACAAGTATAGGGGAAAGAGGGGCGATCTCTTGCCCATAAAAATAGCTTTCCGGTTAGATAATTTTTAAGCTAGCATCCGGGCGTGAGCAATTTCTCTATCACCTATGAGACGGACTTGTGAACTAAAGAGTGAGATAATAGCTACTGTTTTCCCAGTCAAGGTAACAAATTCTACTTCATATCCTACGCCACCTTGATGTACTAAAACAACAGTGCCAATATCGCCTTGGCTTAAGTTTTGTTCTGGGATATCAATTGTTAAAACAACGCTATCAAGTTCTTGAATCATTTTCTTTTTTAATCTGGTGGATAGGCACTTACTAGCCGGGGAATGTCGCCTCCGGTTTCAATAAACCAAACAGAACGCACAAAGGGTTTTCTGCCATCTGCTGCTAGCATTTCTCCTTCAATAACGTACCGAGTACCAAAAGGAGACTCTTCAATTTTAGCTAATTCATGGTCAGCGGCATGACGCACCAAGGCAGTTGCCATGATTTCCCAAGCATCAACTGAAAAGCTAAACCGTAAAAAAAATTTTGCTTTGCTTTTTCCGTCGCGGTGGGTGAGTGAGAGCAGATATTCGGTAATTTTCTTTTGAGGAACGACTGCTCTTTCATAATTGGGCAGTTTCAATCACTTTCTCCAAAGCTTACTCTTGTATATTAACCAGAGTTGAGGCGATCGGTCAAGCAGGGGCGATTCCCTACGGGATAGCTGTGCTCGCGCGGGCTTTTTGACAAATTGGGATTTAAGGGCGATCGCACTTTTTCAGATTCAAGTATTCGGGTTAGCTACTGCCTTCGTGATGTACTGGATAATCACGTCAAAATCCTTACGGATTTCTGCCAATTGTTTTACCCAAGTATTAGAAGCATAAATCACTTCCTCTTGATTCTGGCGAGCGGCTGCAATTTTATTCTCAATCTCTCCGTAAACCTGTTGCTCAAAGTCAAAGAGCTGTATTTCAATTTGATTTTCCAAGTCTTTTGCTATTGATTGAAATTGACTGGTAATATCGCGACGGACATCAGCCATTTGCCTTTCTCGCTCATGTTCCTGTTGCATTTGTAAAATATCTACTCCTACCGAAACAATTGCTAGAGCAGGCCCCAGAAATTTAGCAGCATTGCCGATGTTTTTAGCCATACCAACCGCCTGCCAAGGCTTAAACTTAAAGCCGACAAATTTTCCCACAGCCAAAACACCTTGATGTAGACTGCCTCCCACTACATCTATAGAACGTAGAAATCCTTGTTTAGAAGCGGTTTCTACAAAACCCCTCGTTGCCAAATTTGTCAGATTCACCCCGGCAGTCTCACCGATGCTTTTAAACCAGTTAACTTGGCTTTTTAGTCGCTCCACATCCATACCAGCCCCTAGATTTTGGGCTGATATGTTTTGACTTTTATCTAGGCAAGCAACAAAACTCTTGACTAGATCACCTTCTAGCACTTTTTCAACCTCCTGCTGGATCTCGTCAACTGCTACATTAACAGCTTCTTGCAGTTTATTTTCTGCTTTCTCATAGTGCTTCTGCACATTGAGTTCAGCTTGTTTATTCAGCCTTTCAAAATTCTGATCGCTACCTACTGCTGCGGCAAGAGTGTTGCCTTCGCTAGCAACTCCTGATGACATCTCCAGGGCTATATTTTTAACCTTGGTTCGCAGGCGATCGCGCTCTTTACGCACTGTACGAGATAAACGGTTTAGCACTTCAAAAAAAGCAGAGTCTTCGCTAGAGTTGCGAGTAAAGCTCGATTGGGCATCATCAATGCAGCTTAGAGCAATGCGGACAGGTGTATCAAAACGAGCAAGGGAGCCACGACGCTCTACAAACTGATTGAGAGCCTCAATAAAAGTTGGAAAGCGGCTGATTTCCGTCAGGAAATCATCTTTGCCGTCAATGCCTTCACAGTAGTCTTTGGCATCAATAAAGCAGATAGGAAATTCATCAAGACTGTAAGGCTTCAGTGCATCGGCAAGACTTTGGCGGTAGTTGGAAATCTTTTGCTCTTCTTCTCCTGCTTCATCAGACATTTTATTGATAACCAGCATCATTTTCCAGCGATAGCCTTTTTCATAGGCTAACTTCTTGAAATTCTCTGCTGTCAGTGAGTCAAAGAGCATATAGGTGAGGCAGAAAACCAGCAAGTCTGATTTGTTGATGGCCTCATAAGTAATCTCATCGTGATCTTGGCGGTCTGTAAAAAGTCCAGGCGTATCAATTACCTTGATGCCGTTCCAGTCATAATTGGTCGTTTTATCAGTAGCAATATCAGCATCAATGCGGATATCGCGCCGCCCTGTCATGCCAGAAATGATGGTTGATTTACCAGCACTGTACTGCCCGACAAAAGCTACGCCGAGAATCCCCTGCTCTTGATACTCTTTTAATTCATCGTCCACTTTTTGGCGGATAGCTGTTAGTTCGGCTGTGTTTCCCTGATCCAGTAAGCTCTCAAATTTTACTAGCGTTTTATTGAAAAATGCACCGACATCAGCAGCTTTAAAGTTGGGGTTGTTGTGAGTCATGGTAGTTTAGTCCTTATTTGGGAGATTTGAGATCGCTAAAGGAAATATCCTCTTGAAGGATGTGTTTAATATCCTCTAGTGATTTTAGTTGTTGAACTTTGGATTTTGTGACAATCTTCATGTTTCGCCCTAAATCTCGTTCGACTGTAGCAATGATTTGGTTGATACATTCATCTGTCATAGTTTCATATTTTTCAGCACACCAGTCAATGATTCGCTTGGCATAAGCACGATTGAGATAATTTTCTATACCTGATAACTTCTTTTTTGCTCGTTCGAGATGAGTTGCGATCGCATCTAGTCCTGCAATCAATTCTTCAAAATAGATGTTGATATTCGTGGTTACAGAATCAGAATACTTACCAAAGTCCCCCTTAGCCTGCTGTAGAGTCCTTTGCCTATGAGTGTTTAGCTGAGTTTCTAATGAAGTAGAGATATTTATAACAGCCTCGCGTCGCTTTTCATCTTTAGATTTAAACATTCCTGTCATCATGCTAAAAACACCAGTTCCAATCGCGATAGCGATACCAACAGGAGGAGCAACGAATAACGCTATAATAGTTCCTGCTATCCCTAGAAGACCTCCGCCAATTCGCACAAAATCTCGAAAATTATTTGAATCCTGCTCAGTAAAGCTGAAATCGCTGCTTCCAAGCTGAGATATTAGCTGTAATTCATTTCCTATTTCCTCAAGAACTTCCTGAACTTCCTTATTGAATTTTTTGCTAGTCTCTTCATAAGCTATCTTTAAGCGTTTTTCAAATCGAAGTGCTTTTAGTTTTTGTTCCCATCCCAGCTTCATCGCAATTTCATTAGAGTTCCAATGGTCTTCGGCAAAGGATGGTATAGCATTGATAGCATCTTGAAAAATCCTCTCGATTTGTTGCCGTAAATATTCCCTAGCATCCTTAGCTGCTTTTTGGATATCATTTTGGATTGCCTCACGCTTATTTTTCAGAGTTTGTGCCAATTTTTCATAGACTAAAGCTTGTTGATTCACCCATTGATAAGGATTATTAATTGCGCCTACAGTAGAACCAAGCAAAGTTTGAGAGCGACGAATTGCCCCATGATTAACAAGAGATACACGAATTGAATCAAGAAAATCCTGCATCCGACTTGCCTCAAAAAGCTCCTTTTTCTTCTTTTCGTGTTCTGGTTCGCGGGAAAGCTGCGCCGCCAACAGCATCACAGGAACAATATCGAAGTAGTCATTAGCATAATGTTCTTGAGCGTAGCGACGGATACGTTCAATATGTCCACCTAGACCACTTTGACCATCCATTTCAAACAGTTTATCAGGGTTCTTTAAGAAATGCTCCAATCGGCGAGAGTCACGCAGGTTATTCTTGACATTCAGTAAAATAATTAATGGCTTGGCTTTTTCCTTTAATAGCCGCAAGAAACCAAACTCACTCTCTTGGATGCTGTCATTGGTCACTACATAACAAATCACATCTGACTCGTCGATAATACTTTTAGCAATTTCTTCATCACTTTGGCCGCCCGGAGCGCCAATCCCAGGAGTATCAATGATGCGGATATTCTTCCACTCACACACCTGATTCAACCGAGTTGTGCGCTGCTTGCCTACACCGATCGCATCCCACCCACCATCTGTAATTATGGCGTGAAGAGTGCTTTTCCCCGCCTTAGTTCTGCCCATAAAAGCGATGCTGAAATGATTAAGAGCGCGTTCCTTGGCCCGAAGCGACTCTCGTACACTCTCAATTTCTTTAATAATTTCGGCAGTCAGAGAGTTTTTAGTATCCTCAAGTTGCTTGGCGACTTCCTTAGCAGTGGTAGCTTGATCTTTTCCACCTGTTTTATATTTGATGTCTTCGATAGCCACTTGAATATTTTTTGCCAACTTGGAAAGAGCTTTATCAGCACTTTCAAGTGCCAATTCTGCAAATTTGTAATCTTCATCAGCGATGACTGCACACTGACGAATTGCCTCGTCATATTCTGGCCCAGTTAACAGGATTTCCCGGCGTATTTGCTCAACTTTTTGCTCACTTCCAGTGAGCTTTGCTACATTATCCACCAATGCGCGTGAAAGAAGAGAATCAGCCCCTTTAAGGAAACGCGCACCTATAGAGGGTTTCTGTTGTTGGTTATGTTCGCCTATAAATCGAGTATCACTAAAGGCTCCAACTTCTGCAAGCTGCCGCTGTACTTCTCCCGCTGGCCAGTTCCAAATTCGTGCTACTTGTTCCGCCATCTCCCGTTCTAATGCTGAACAGAAACCGTCAACATAGGCGATCGCCAACATTTGGGACATGGCCTCACTTTGCTCACCGGGCGACACTTTCCGAGCTAAATCTTCTACAGAAAGGTGGTTTTCATCTTGAGCCAGAATTTTTTCCATCTCAGCTAGAGTGCGTTGAGAAGCGCTGATCTGCATTGCTAGTTCGCGTAGTGCTTTCGACTCTTCACTATGAATCTGCTGATCCGCACATACCATGTGCGTGACTAATAGGAATGGGTGGTCTAGGTGTTCGGTGGTTTTTGAGATTATGTCAGACATTTTAATTTTTTCAATATTGGGATTTCAATTGATTTTTTAAAATGGAAAAAGCATCTAGTCACTAAGATTGTCTGATGATTCAAGTATTGCTTCTATTTCATCCGAATAAAGGTCAGCTTTTTGCCAAATTGTACTGATAACTAAGTCCAAACTCAAAGAAATAATTACGCCTTTTAGTTCAGGAAAATCAGTTTGTATGATTGCTTTAAATTGTGAACTCAAAGGTTTATATGTTACTTTTTTCTGAAAGCATTCCTGAGTAATTTCATAGTATAACATATTGTTACTTATAAGTTGACTTAAGTATGGGCAAACTTTGTAATCCTTGGATTTTTCAAACTTCTGAGTTGCGAATTTAGCTGGAGCTATCACACCTGGTAAATCTGTATAGCTAACGCCTATACTTGTTCTAGCATTAACTTTTCTGAATTCATCCAAGGCTGTATGAGCAAGATTAGTTGTTAATAATTTAGCTTCCGATTGAGCCGCCTCGATCAAGATTCTTTTTTGTTCTTCCTGCCTTAACCTTTCCTGTTCAGCTTCTTCAGCCTTTTGTAAAGCTTCTTCAGCCTTTTGTAAAGCTTCTAGCTGTCGCTTAGCAGCAGCAGCTTTCCCAGTTGGAGTATTTTGATACTTTACATAAGCAATACTTGCTGCAATAGCTAGAATAACTGCCAAGGTGAAATTCACAAAAAGCATGAAGAATGCTATTACACTCAAGATTATAAATGCAGCATTCCATTGATTGTCTGATAATAGTTCTGTTGACGTTTCATTAAGAATTTGTATTAAGGATGGCTCCTGGGTTGTTTCTGCATACGAATTATTAGCCGAAAGCTGATTTGTAGTATTCACTCCTAGATTATGGGACGATTGACTTGCTCGTGCCACCAACTCAAACTCTCGATTCCAAGCCGGAAAATCCTCACCCACCTGCTGCCCGTAAACCTTCACAGAAGCGATCGCCCCCGCCTTCAAATTCGTCAACTCCCTGCGGACAATCCTGATAGAAGCCTCCTCATCAGGAACCCGATCGCCCTCCAGCATCACCTGTAAACAACCATCTTGCAAACTCGCAGTCGCCGTAATCCCCTTGTTTTGCAACGGAAGATTTAAAAGACTGGCGATCGCCTCCACATCCCCAAGCTTAGCCCGTTCCTTCAAACTAAGCTGATTTGACTCCGTATTCTCACTAGAACTTGCCCGCCCCTGTGTTACATTCGCAACAGGCAACTTTTGCCCCGCCACTTCAAACTCTTGACTCCACGCCGGCACCTTCGAGCCCGTCTGTCGCCCGTAAACCTTCACTTTCTCAATGGATGCAGCCCCCAAACCAGCGATCGACTTACTCACCCACCCGGCCAAGACTTGCTGACTAGGCGCTTCTGTCGCTTCCAGCATCACCTGTAAATAACCATCCTTCAGGGAAGCTGCGGCGGTGATGCCCTTGGGTTGTAGCTGGCGGTTCAGCAGAAGCGCGATCGCCTTTGCATCTCCCTGTTTCGCGAGTTCCAGAATATTCTGCTGTGTCATAACAGGTAGATACAAGTAGCGCTGAGCATAATATTTTGCTGTCTTAAGTATAAATTATTCCCTAAGTGTCAAATCTTGTCAAGCCATATAAAGTCATATTTAGTAGTTTTTTTCCCTCCCAACTAGGTCATAAAAAGTAATATTTAGTTGGTCAAGTTTGAAAAAGTCATGTTTAGTTAGGTTACAATCAAGTCAAACCCTTGCATCTACGTGACTAATGGACGTTGAAGAAGCCTTAAAATTTACTGACAATCTAGCTTTGACTACTACGGGAAAACACTTAGATAGTCTGCAAAAAGCTATACTACGCGGCGCTTGGAACAATCAAAAATATAAGGAAATTGCACAGCATCACAACCGTTCAGAGAAATATGTTAAAGAAGTTGGCTTCAAATTGTGGAAACTTCTATCAGTTGCATTAGGTGAGGAACAAGTATCTAAAGCAAATTTTAGAGCAAAACTGGAAAATTTACAAGCTTCTAATATTATCTCACTCGTCGGGAATGGCTGCATCCATATTGGTAACATCTCTGCTGATAGTTCGCAACCCTCAAAAAAATTACAATCTGAACCGCAAGACAAGGATAAGTTTAACGAAAAAACAAGCAATTCCGAACCTAAAATACATTTAGACTTAGGCGACGCACCAGAACCAAACCTATTCTATAACCGCACATCCGAACTCACCACCCTCCAAAACTGGATTTTAGCCCGCACCCGTCTCATCACCATCTTAGGCTTATCCGGTATTGGCAAAACCGCCCTTACTCTCCAACTAATCCCACAAATTAAACACGAATTCGATCGCATCATCTGGCGAACTCTCCGCAACGCGCCACCGCTGGCATCACTCCAAACCGACTTAATTAAATCCCTATCGCAGCAGCAAGAAACTAACCCCCCCAACCCCCCCTTATCAAGGGGGGGCGAAGAGATTAAGCCTCCGTCTCTTTCTCCCCCCCTTAGCAAGGGGGGGCTGGGGGGGGTAATCCACCATTTACGTTCCTATCGCTGTCTCATCATCCTCGATGATATCCAAACCATCTTCAGCAGCCAACAACTCGCAGGAAATTACCAACCAGGCTATGAAAATTACGGCACATTCTTCAAACAAATAGCCGAGTCATCCCACAACAGTTGCCTAATGCTACTAAGTTGGGAAAAACCCAGAGAAATAGCCGCCTTAGAAGGCGAAAACCGCCCCTGCAAATCACTGCAACTCAACGGTTTAGGCCCCGAAGCACAAGAAATATTCAGAGAAAAAGGTTTAGCAGAACCCGATAAATGGTCAGAACTAATCGACCTTTACCGAGGCAATCCCTTATGGTTAAATATAATTTCCACTTTAATTCAAGACTTATTCGGTGGTAGCGTTTCCGAATTCCTCTCCTATGATACCCTATTCTTAGGTGACTTAGAATCACTATTGGAGCAGCAGTGCGATGATCGACTAACCGCATCCGAACAGCAAGTTATGGGTTGGCTAGCAAGTACCTCCGAACCAGCCGACATCTCAAAAATACCAGAAAACCTGCAACTATCACCGCCAGAACTATTGAAAGTCATCCAATCTTTAGGGCGCAGGTCATTAGTTGAAACAGTAAAACAAAATGGGCGATCGCACTTCACAATATTGCCAGTAATCAGAGAATATATAATCAACAAAACCAGAAACAAAAACTGATAAAATTATCAATCTTAATCGGGTCAGCAGAAACCGGGTTTTTTACGAAAATATCGAACTGCGGAATCCCCTCTCCCTCTAATTGCTAATTGCTAATCCCAAAGCACTAATTTGAGCTTGCGCCTTCTGAAGCGATTCCAGCCATTCCCTTCTAAAAGGAATTTGTGCAACAGGTTGTTGCACAAGACGATCGCCAAAAACCTGATTGTTTTTCCCACTTCGTCGTCAAATACAGCATCTGCTTGAGTCCAAGGCCCGATCGCCCCCAAAATATCCCACAAAACACCATAGACCAAGATTTGTTGCCAAATATTAAATTTTTGCGGCGGAAACTTGCAATTTCAGCTTTTATACTTTATGATCCAGCCATGTAAAGAAAACTCAATCAACAACCCTGCGAACACTAACCTGAAATGGGTCGAGAGTGCCAGAAAGCAGGAACAGTACATTTTTTAACTAACTCAACAACAAAGCATTGACGGAAAAACCCAGGGATTTATGATTGCCATCTTGGAACTAATGCTTTGTCCACACTACTACAGATGTATCAAAATTTATTTAGCAAAAATGAGCCACGATAGAAGCCTGACGCTGAAACACGCCTAACATAAAGCTTCTGCGACTAATTTTGCTCTTTTTCTTGTCTTTAACTACTTGAGGATTCGATCGAATGGTTTCCATTTTTCAAACTAAATCCGATCAGCTAACTTTTTCCGATAAAGGGGAAGTAGCGGCCGGAACCCAAAACATCCCAGCGACAGCAACCGGAGTGTGCGTGACGGTTCACGGGCACTTCTACCAGCCACCCCGCGAAAATCCTTACCTAGATGCGATCGAACGCCAAGGTAGTGCCCATCCCTTCCACGACTGGAACGAACGCATTAACTATGAGTGCTACCGCCCCAACGCTTTTGCGCGCATCCTGAACGATCGCGGGGAAGTCGCAGGAATCGTCAACAACTACGAATATCTCAGCTTCAACATCGGCCCAACCCTGATGAGTTGGCTGCAACGCTATGACGCAGAAGTCTATCAGCGGATTATCGAGGCCGATCGCAAAAGCTGTCAAAGACTCAATGGTCATGGCAATGCGATCGCCCAAGTATACAATCACATCATCATGCCGCTGGCCAACGAGCGAGACAAACATACCCAAATTCGGTGGGGAGTTGCCGATTTCCGTTCCCGGTTCGATCGTGATCCCGAAGGAATGTGGCTGGCCGAAACCGCCGTAGACTACGCCACCCTCGAAGTTTTGGTCGCTGAAGGCATTCGTTTCATTGTCCTTGCCCCCTCCCAAGCCGAACGCTGTCGCCACCTTCCCAGCCATGACAATAGCAATCCCGAATGGCATGAAGTCGGGGGCGGTCAAATCGATCCGACTCGGCCCTACCGCTGCTACTTGAAACCAGAACTGCGATGGGCGGTTTCCAACCAACTCTCCCCGCTTAGTAGTCATAACTCTAGCCGCGGCAACGGCCACAATTCTGAAGCGACAACTAATACTCCCTACATCGATATCTTTTTCTACGATGGCCCGATCTCGCGGGATATGGGCTTCAACGACGTTCTCAGCACCAGCAACCACCTAGCAGGGCGTTTGGGTCAAGCGGTGCGCGGAGACCACCGGCCGGCCCAGTTAATCTCAGTGGCTACCGACGGCGAAACCTTCGGACACCACAAACACAGTACGGAAAAATGCCTCGCCTACGCTTTTACAGAAGAGTTTCCCCGCCGTGGCTGGACGGTGACGAATTTTGCTCACTATTTAAGCCAAAATCCTAGTGCTTGGGAAGTGGAACTGAAGCCCGTGACGGCTTGGAGTTGTTCTCATGGGGTCGATCGCTGGCAAGATGATTGTGGCTGCGGTGGTGGCGGTGGATGGCATCTCAAATGGCGTCGGCCTTTGCGGGATACTCTGAATTGGCTGCGCGATCGACTGATTCCCATTTATGAGGAAGCGGGGCGCAAGTTATTTCGCGATCCCTGGGCGGCGCGAGATGAATATATTGATGTTATAGGCGATCGCACCCAGGCCAATGTTGACAACTTCCTCTCCAAACATCAACTTCACCCTCTCGACGCAGCAGAACAGGTAGATGCACTGCGACTGTTGGAAATGCAGCGCCACGCCCTGTTGATGTTCACTAGCTGCGGCTGGTTTTTTGAAGAAATATCTCGCCCCGAAGGTGTGCAAATATTGCGCTATGCAGCTAGGGCGGTGGAATTAGCCGGGGAAGTGACCGGTGTCCAGCTAGAAAAGGATTTTGTCGATCGGCTTGACTTAGCACCAAGTAATGTTGAATGCTTCAAAACTGGGGCAGAAGTTTACCGCCAACTCGTTACCACAGCCCAAGTCAGTCTCAAACAAGTTGCAGCCCACTACGCCATCAGTTCCCTGTTTGCCAAATATCCCCGCGAACAACGAGTTTACTGCTATCAGGCCCAGCAGCTAGATTTCCAGATTCAGCGCATGGGATCAATGACTCTGGGTGTGGGTCAATTGCAGTTAACATCCGAAATTACGCGGGAAACAGAACTTTTTGTGTTTGCGGCATTCCACCTTGGCGGCTGGGATTTCCACTGCTGTATTCAGCCTTTTGGTAGCGATCGATCCTACACTATGCTGAAACAACGGCTGTTTGGAGTCTTGCAAGAAGCTTCAGCAGCCCACGCAATTCTCGAAATGGTTCGCTTGTTTGGAGATCAGTCTTTTAGCTTGCGGAATTTGTTCGCTGAAGAACGTCACCGGATTGTGCGACTGCTAAGTCAGGAAAATTTGACCAGATTGGATCAGCTTTACACTCAGGTTTACCGCGAAAATTACGGGGTGATGATGGCCTTCCACCGCGATGAGTTGGTAGTACCTGTGGAGTTGCAGGTGGCGGCTGAAGTAGCTTTGGGACACCGCTGTTTGACGGCGGCAAAGGCCTTGGAACGGGAAACGGCTGACGCTGAGTCACTGCTGGCGGAAATCGAGGCAATTTCCACTGAAGCAAACAACCTCCGCTGTTGGCTCAAAGTTCCTGAAGTCAGACACATTTTGGAAAGGCTGATTTACAGGTTTCTGAAGGCGCTATTGCAAGAGGGTTCTGATTTGACACTGCTGTCTCCTATTGAGTTGGAAGTTGATATTCGCAGCATTGAGCGTTTGATTGCTGTCGGTAATCGGCTGGGGCTGGGTTTGTGTTTGGATCGATCGCAGGAACTGTATTTTGATTCGATGCACAGTCAAATTGTGCCTCTGTGTTTGGGCTGGCTGCAACGACAAACTGGTTCGACGACCAAAAGTGCGATCGACCCCGTTGGCCTGGATATCCTCGACTCAGACAGCGGCTGGGAGTTACCCGTGATTCGGCAGTTGCTGGAGTTGGGTCAAACCCTCGCGGTTGATGTTGAGTGTTGGTTGGATCAATTAGGGCGATCGTTTTCCGATTAACCTGGAAATCAATCAAACAGGCAAGATGCCTGTTCCACAACTGATGAACAGGCAAGATGCCTGTTCCACAACTGATGAATTTTCTTGTGGGGTGGGCTTCTAGCCCGCCCATAAAAACGCAAGAGGACACGATTAATTGTAGAGGACACGGCAGTGCCGTGTCCCTACCCCGATTAATTGTAGGGACACGGCACTGCCGTGTCCTGTTATATGGGAAGATAAAAAGACCGTTCGCAAAGCATACAAGTTTTAAGCAGTTGTAAGCTTTGCACAGTTGTGAAGAAAGAGCACTAAATTTTAAATCTATGAAAGTTGGCGATCGCGTTTGCATTAAAAACTCAGTTGTTGTCTACCACCATCCTCAAAATCGCAATCAACCATTTGATGTGAAGGGTATGGAAGGAGAAATAGTAGCCATCGTTCAAGAATGGCACGGTAGACCTGTCAGTGCCAATTGGCCAATCCTAGTACAGTTTGACAAAAAATTTAAAACTCATCTCAAAGAAGATGAGGTTGAATTGGTATCTTCTGAAGTCTAGCTTTAGCATTGTTTTATTCTGTTAGAACCCCGATTTCTTAAAGAAGTCGGGGTTCTATTTATTATGTTTTTTTCTATCGCGAAAAACATTCTTCCTTCTTCCTTCTTCCTTCTTCTTTTAACCAGTAGTTTTAAATTCCAAAGAATTGCCGATCAAATTTGTAGGGGAATCTGATTGCTTCAGACGATAGCCCATACTGTGAACCGTCTCAATTAAATCTTCAGTTACTCCAGCAGCTTTGAGTTTTTGGCGCAGACTTCTGATGTGAACTTTGACGGTATTTTCTTCAGGAGGAGATTCCAACGACCAGACGTGTTCAATCATCACACTTCGACTAAGAACACGCCGACCATTTCGCAAGAGAAGTTCCAGAATTGCGTATTCTTTGGGTGTCAGATGAAGTGGAGTGTGTCCATAGCTGACTTCATAGGTACTGGGGTTGAGGCGAATTTCTTCCCATTCTAAAATCGGCGGGGAAGTGCTACTTCCTCGACGTAATAAGGCTCGAATTCGAGCAAACAGCTTTTGCAAATCTACAGGCTTGACAACATAATCATCGGCCCCAGCATCAAGCCCATTAATTTCATCACTGAGGGTGTCACGGGCTGTGATCATCAGGACGGGCATAGTATAGCCATGCGATCGCAATCTATGACACAAACTAATGCCATCGAGTTCTGGTAACATCAAATCTAGCAGCAGCAAATCATAATTGAGCATATTTGCTTGATGCCACCCAGATTCCCCATCGGTAACAATATCAACAACATAGCGCTGGTCTGTCAGGGCTTCTGCCAAGGTTTCTGCAAGGCGCAGATCGTCTTCAACCAAGAGAATCCTCATATGAGAGAGGCTGGGGGAGAGTAAAAAGTCACTTAGTTAGTGACTTTTAGAAAAGATTGAGTGAGCCAACCTCATCAGCTTAATCGAAATAGTGCGATCGGCATCACTCACTTCTCAACATTTTATTAGAATTTGGCACCCAAATTTTACGGATCGTCGATCGAGATGTCAACAAGTTTTGACTCAAGGGAGACTCAGAAACCATCGGCCAACGCTTTCTTAAAAAATATTGCTAAAAATCAAGATTTGTTACTTATTAAGAATCTTTCCGATTTCTTTACCGTTTTCTGACTCATTCCTTTACTTGTGATATGTAATTCTGGGTCGCATAAGCAATTGGATGGGTCAAATTCTCCCACCCTTTTTATTCTTAATTTTGGAGATTACTGTTAAATGGCTTTTGGACCTGCTTCAAGATTGGGAGTCAGCCTGTTTGATGAAACCCCACCGCTCGAATGGGTTACAGGCAACTCAAATGAAGACCTTGAAATCATTATTAAGGCAGTCTACCGACAAGTGTTCGGAAATGCCTACGTGATGGAAAGCGAACGCCTCAGTGTTCCTGAGTCGCAGTTTAAGCGTGGTGAACTGACGGTGCGGGACTTTGTGCGACAGATGGCAAAATCTGAGTTGTATCGATCGCGATTTTTCGACAGTTGTGCGCGTTATCGAGCGATCGAACTCAACTTCAGACATCTGCTGGGTCGTCCTCCCCTAGATCTCGAAGAAATGCGGGGCAAAAGTACCATTCTGGATACCCAGGGCTTCGAGGCGGAAATCGATTCTTATCTCGACAGCGATGAATACCAGAATACGTTTGGAGACGACATTGTTCCCTACATCCGGGGATACAAAACCGAAGCTTGCCAAAGCATGGTGCAGTTTACCCATACCTTCGAGTTGGTGCGAGGTGCTTCTAGCAGTAGCCTGAAGGGCAATCTGGTAGGTAAGAGTCCACGCTTGAATTCCTTGGTGATTCAGGGAACGCCAACCGCTGTCATTTCTCCAGCCAGCAGTGGATCGACATTCCGCAATCCATTGGGTAGTGCCCGGACTCGTCATGGTGCTGGATCGGATGAAAACGGGAAAGTCTACCGCATTGAAGTTACGGGTTATCGCGCAAATGTGGTGAATCGGGTTTCCAAGTTCCGTCGCAGTAACCAGGTTTACCTAGTCCCCTTTAACGATCTATCCCAAGCTTATCAACGGATTCACAAACAGGGTGGCGTGATCGCTAGTATCACTGTTGTTTAATCAAGAATCAATCAATCAATCAATTTTAGATTTTAGATTTTGGATTTTAGATTGAAGAATTATTCGGGGGCTTGCGATCGGGATTCAGAACTTTGCTTCAATCGAGTCAACAATCAACAATCAACAATCAACAATCATTCCGATGCAATCGGAATTGATATCATTCCTGTATTACCAACTATCTGTAACGGAGATTAATTGTAATGAAAGATTCGACATATGAACTGTGGCCAACCAGCGGTGTAGATGAAGTGCAAGCTGTGATTCGCGCAGTCTATAAGCAGGTTTTGGGCAATCCCCATGTGATGGAAAGCGAACGTTTGGTATCTGCGGAATCTCAATTGAGCGATCGCAGTATATCCGTCCGTGAATTTGTGCGATTAGTTGCTAAATCTGACTTCTATAGCACTCGCTACTTTCAAAAATGCGCTCCTTACCGATTTGTAGAACTCAATTTCCTGCACATACTAGGCCGTGCTCCCCAAGATCAAACTGAAATTTCCGAGCACATTATCCGCTGTGTTGAACAAGGCTACGCTGCCGAAATAGACTCCTATATCGACAGTGATGAGTATCAAACTGCTTTTGGTGAAAACATTGCTCCCTACTACCGAGGCAGAAGCAGCGAGGCAAATACCAAGCAAGTCGGCTACAACCGAATGTTTGCTCTCGATCGCGGTTTCGCTCAAATCGACAGTGCCGTCAAAGCCTCTCAGTTAGTCTACGCCGTTGCCACCAACAGCGCCAACACGATTAAGCCTGCAACCAGTCGCGGGGGCGCTTATGTCGCAACTGAAAAGATGTTCAAGATTGTAGTAACAGGGTCTAAGTTCGATCGACCTCGGCGCCGCAGTACCACGACATACATTGTGCAAGGCAACCATATGAGCTCGCAAATTCAGCGGATTAATCGCACTTCTGGAAAAATTGCGAGCATCACGGAGATCAACTAAATCAAACCAAAACAAGAGGTGTAATAGATTTAATCCATCTAGAGCTATTACACCTCGATCGATAAACTGACTTGACAAAATCCAATCTGAAATCCTCATTACCTTTTGCCGTTCAACCATGAGTCTCACGCTCAACTGCATTAGAATGTTGCCACCACAAGCCCAAAAAAAATTGCAATGCTGGATTCGCAGCCGTCATTTAATTTGTTCTGGCAACTTTTATCTCTTTGAGACTATCGACTATAGCGCGATTGAGCGATTTACCGAGTCTATTAGGGCTTTAGGAGGAACATTAATTTCGGTTGATGCGATCGACAAAATTTGGATGGGCGATCATCGTCAAGTCATTCTATATCGTGCCAAAGCCAGTTTGCATACGCCTTGTCATAACCTCAAGCAATACTGGTTTAAATATGGCAGTTTTCATACTCGATTCGATCCAAGTTGTTGATCTAGGAGATAGCACAATCGGAATGTTTTCAAGATGAAGCTTGCACAATCAATCCAATTTGTCTAAATTTAAAACACAGGAAATTTCATGGCTCTTCCCCTTTTAAGCTATTCACCATCCTCTCAAAATCAGCGCGTCGCAGGCTACGAAGTTCCTGGTGATGAACAACCGAGAATTTACACCACCGAAAATACGCTCTCACCGGGTGAGATGGATACTCTCATTCATGTGGCATACCGCCAGATATGTAACGAACAACAGATGCTTGCTAGCAATCGGCAACGGTTTTTGGAGTCTCAACTAAGAGTTGGTCAAATTACAGTCAAAGATTTCATTCGAGGACTGGCTGTTTCTGATTCATTTCGGAGGCTCGTTTACAATAGCAATAATAACTATCGCTTTGTGCAGATATGTATCCAGCGGATTTTGGGTCGTGAAGTGTATAGCGATCGCGAAAAGATGGCTTGGTCGATCGTTCTGGCAACCAAAGGATTGCCAGGGTTCATTGATGACTTGCTCAATAGCGAAGAATACTTGATCAACTTTGGCGAAGACATCGTTCCCTATCAACGGCGACGGATTTTGCCTCAGCGGAGTCAAGGCGACTTGCCCTTTGAGCGCATGGCTCGTTATGGCATAGATTATCGTAACAAACTCCCCCAATCCAGCCTCCGTCCAATTCAGAGAGCCGATGGTTTGTTTACTCAAAATGAACGATTTGATTTTGCGACTTTCGTTGAACGTGCAAACGGGCCAATGGTTGCAGCATTGTTGTTGCCTGTTTGTGGCATTATAATTGTCATGTTGGCTATCGCGATCGGCAATCAGTAGCTGGTAGTAAGAATGCGATCGGTTCCTCTATTCCTATTCCCATGCTGAATGGCACTTTTCTCGTTGCGATCGGCGTTTTATTTCTGCTAGTAATTTCCTTCTACTTCAAGCAGGAAGTAGCCCGACGGCGACGGGCAGAAGGGGTGCTGCGACAACAAACCGATCGCGAACGGTTAGTCAATCAAATTGCTCAACACATTCGGCAATCTCTGGATTTGGATGAAGTGCTAGAAACCACAGTGGCAGATGTGCAGCGCTTTCTAGAAGCCGATCGCGTTCTCATTTACCGTATATGGCCAGATGGAACGGGTAGCGCCATCAACGAAACAGTGTTACCCCCTTACCCCGTCATTTTAGGAACATCTTTTCCAGAAGAAGTATTTCCGAGGGAGTACCATCAGGCTTACTCTCTGGGGAAAACCCGCCTGATTACCAATGTTGAACAAGCCGATGTCGAACCTTGTCTGACGGATTTTGTCCAACAATTTGGAGTCAAAGCAAAATTGGTTGTACCCATCCTCCAAGAAAATCGGGAGGTTGAAGGGAGTCATTCCGTCCCTGATCTTTGGGGGTTATTGATTGCTCATCAATGCGATGGCCCCCGTACCTGGGAAACTTGGGAAGTCCAGTTAATGCAGCAACTAGCGACGCAAGTGGCGATCGCCATTCAACAATCTGAATTATACCAACAACTTCAACAACTCAATGCCGAACTCGAACAGCGTGTCCAGCAACGCACCGAAGAATTAGCTGAAGCAAACGTCGCCCTGCGGGGCGAAATTGCCGAACGACAGCGCACCGAAGTAGAACTGCGCCACACCAACCACACCCTGCAAACCCTGATTACCGCATCTCCTCGCGCTATCTTCACGTTGGATGTAGAGGGGTACGTGAAGATTTGGAATCCCGCCGCCGAACAGATGTTTGGCTGGACTGAAGCAGAAGTTATCAACCATCCCAACCCTATTTTTCTCGACGATCCATTAGAAGACTATTCCACACTCCGCACCAATCTCCTGCAAGGAACCACCTATAGCAGAGTCGAACTGCGTCGTCATAAAAAAGATGGAAGTGCGATCGATATTATCTTCTCCGCTGCCCCTTTAAAGAATAGTGAGAATCAGATTGACGGCATTGTGGCAGTGATTGCCGACATTACCGAACAAAAGCAACAAGCAGAACAAGTGCGACTTCTCCAGTCAGTTGTCGTCAACACAAACGATGCCGTTGTCATTACCGAAGCGGAACCCATTAATGAACCTGGCCCTCGTATTATCTATGTCAACGAAGCATTTACCCAGATTACAGGATATAGCCCAGAGGAAGTGTTGGGAAAAACACCTCGGATTTTGCAGGGAACAAAAACCGATCGCGTAGAATTAGACAAGATTCGGACTGCACTTTCGCGCTGGGAACCAGTCACCGTTGAAGTGATTAACTACCGTAAAAATGGCTCCGAATTTTGGAATGAATTCAGCATCGTCCCTGTTGCCGATCAAATAGGTTGGTATACGCACTGGATCGCCATCCAGCGAGACACAACCGGACGAAAACAAGCAGAACAAGCATTACGACAAAGCGAAGAAAGATTTCGATCGCTAATTGAAAATGCTCTCGATATCATTATGATTTTAAATACAGAAGGCACTATCCGCTACGTCAGTCCTTCTGTAGAAAAAGTCTTAGGATATTTAGTATCTGAACTCGTGGGTAAGAAAATATTTGAGCCAATTCACCCAGATGATTTTACCACTACTTACTACAGTTTTACCAATACCCTGCAAAGTGCAGAAATAAACCGTCCGATTGAGTTCCGCTATCGGCACAAAGATAATTCTTGGCGAACCTTAGAAGCGATTAGCCAGCCTTTTATCGACAATGCAGCCACGACACAAATTATAGTCAATGCTCGTGACATTACCGAGCGAAAACGACTGGACGAAATTCGGTTAGCCCTAGAGCGTGAACAAGAACTCAGTATTCTGAAAACCCGCTTTTTTTCAATGGCATCCCATGAATTTCGCACCCCACTCAGCACCGCTTTGGCAGCAGCTCAAATCCTAGAAAACAGTCCAGACGAATGGAATGATTCCCAAAAGCGACTGAGAAATCTGCACCGAATTCAGGATTCTGTGAGGAATATGGTGCAGTTGCTTGATGATATTTTAACCATAAATCGCGCCGAAACAGGGAAACTAGAATTTAATCCAAAACTTCTGGTTTTGGAACAGTTTTGTCATCAATTTGTGGAGGAAATGCGACTCAGTGCTGGCAGTCAGTATACCCTCACGTTTACCTGTGAAGGAAATCCAATTCCAGTTTGTTTGGATGAAAAGTTGTTGCGTTCTATTTTATCCAATGTGTTATCGAATGCGATCAAGTATTCGCCCAAAGGAGGTAATGTGCATCTTGGTTTAGAGTTTCAGCCATATGCTGTTATCCTCCGGGTTCAAGATCGAGGAATTGGCATTTTCCCTGAAGATATAAAGCAGTTGTTTGAGCCATTTCAGCGAGGTAAGAATGTCCGAACTATCCCTGGTACGGGATTGGGGTTGATCGTGGTCAAAAAGTGCGTGGACTTACATCAAGGTAGCATTCAGATTACCAGTGAAGTTGGTATTGGTACAAATTGTGTCGTGACACTTCCGTTGGTATAGCCGAAGTTCGGCAACGGATTGTGTAGTGACAATTTTGAGGGGATCGAAACTCTAAAGATAGACCGTAATGTTTGCTTGGGGAAGGAGGAAAATACTTTTAATTCTTATGCCGTCCCCGACAAAACCAACCGAAAATATTAAAATCTCCCTGCATTTTCTGCAATTCCTGTTGATGCTGTTTCGCTGTAGCGTAGTACCATTGACAGTGTTGTTCAAGTTCTTGACGATACTTAACTTCTGAATAAAAATCTCGAACAATTTGGTTTTCCTGTAAACTTTCGGCCGCGGGAGTGGATTCTGGGAAAATACCTTGCAACTCGTGGGGCAACATAATTGTTTAGGGCGACTACGCCAAATATTAGCTGTAATTACTTTAAGCTAACACATTTTCTTCCTTCGTGTCCTACCCTACGGGAACGGCTTCACCGAACGCGCCTTCGCGGTTCAATTAATCTTAAATCCAAAACTAAAATTCCCCTACAGCCATCCTAGCAGGCGATATACAATTAAGCCAATATATTCTTTCAAAGCTGTGGTTGACTGGTGCAACTGATAGGAATCCGGTAGACAATTGAGTATCACTGCTTGCCAATTGCTTTGAGCAACTGTCATATCCCGCTGGGTAATATGAAAGTCTGTGGGTGCAGCAATTGCTTTTATTCCCTGACGCTGAAAAATTAAAAGCGATCGAGTCATGTGCATCGCCGATGTTACTAACAAAACCGGCCCTTTGATATTTTTAGTATCTAGAATTTTTCGCACATTGACCGCATTTTGATAGGTGTTATTTGAATCGGGATCTTGCAGAATTGCTGATGCAGGTACGCCAGAAGTTTGGGCGATTTCTGCCATGTCTGCCGATTCGGGAGATCCGCCACCTTTCCACTCTACTCTACCGCCGCTGAGAATTAGCAGAGGCGCTTTGCCTTGACGGTATAGTCTGGAAGCGTAAATAATGCGATCGCCCGCTTCGCCCAATTCCACCCAAGGCCGTGGCGGTAAAGCAGCTTTGACACCACCTCCCAAGACAATGATAGCATCAGCTTGGGGGGTTTCTGCCATTGGTAGATTTTGCCATTCTAGCGATCGAACTAAAGACTTTGAAACCCAACCGCTACTTCCCAGAAGTAAAATAATTAGAGCCGCAGCCATTGGCAAAGCCGACCATTTGGGGCGCTTCCAAAGCATAGTTAAAGCCGCCACTATTAACAGGCAACTCAACCCCAAAGGATAGATAAATAGTGGCAGTAGCTTCGACAGAAATACAAACATTCGGTTTGATATTAATTAACTCAAAACTCAAAACTCAAGGCTTATTCTCTGGTGCTGACAACCAGTCAAGGAATGTAGAAGCTTGACGTCTAGGCTTGGTGGCATATTTACCACCTGTTTCTACTACTTCTTTATTCAGGATAGCATCAGAAGGTTTGTCCTTGGGACGTTTATGGGGATTGAGTAGCAGTTCGTTGTGCCACCAAGCTACCACCAAACCGATTGCGACACCTCCTAGTAGACCGAAGATCAGACTTATGGGGAGGGTACATCCTACTAAGCGAAAGCCAACAGTAAAAAACACAAACCAGATCAATCCGGGGTTAAACGCTTTTGAGTCGCTCGTAAATTTTGGCATGGCTTGCAAGTCCTTTTTATAATAGAACGGAAAGATATCCACAAGATTAGCATAAAATTCAATTGGACGGGCGATCGAACTTTGCATCCAAAATCACTTCCCAGCCTTGGTCCGCCAGCATTATCCCCAACTATAGCAATCCTTGCAGGAGTCGTAAAGTTTTTTACCCCACCCCAACCCTCCCCTTATTAAGGGGAGGGAGTAAGAAGTTCACAATAGATGTTGAGTATAAACCGATTTATTGTAGAGTGGATAATTAGTGTAAACCCAAGATTAGTAATGACAGAAAACAAGATCAATTCAGGTTCGATAGATGTGTTCGGCGTGGGCAATGCCCTTGTAGACATCTTAGCATTAGTGGAAGATGATTTTGTGATCAAACACGGACTGAATCGCGGCGGGATGACGCTGATGGATTCGGAAACCCAGGGGGGGATTTTGCACGATTTGGAGCACACTTCGCTGCAAATGCGATCGGGGGGTTCGGCGGCAAATACGATGATTGGCGTGGCTCAGAGCGGTGGGAAATGCTATTATTCGGGGAAGGTTGCTAAGGATACTAACGGCGAATTTTATCGGCAAGACTTGTTGGAGGCTGGGATTGATTTTAACGTTCATCCTGCCACTGAGTCAAACGGGCCCACGGGTACTTGTGTCGTGCTGACTACGCCGGATGCGGAACGCACGATGTGTACTAATTTGGGGGTTTCTGCTAGTCTGGCGATGACTGATATTGATGTCGATCGACTATCTCACTGTAAGTATAGTTATGTTGAGGGCTATCTTTGGAGCACTCCAGATCCGAGAAAGGCTAGTATTGAGACGATGGAACAGTCTAAGCGTCTGGGTGTGAAGGTAGCTTTTACTTTTTCAGATGGCTTTTTGGTCGCTCAATTTGCTGATGATTTTCATAAAGTAGTTTCGGAATATTGCGATGCGATTTTTTGCAATGCTGATGAAGTCCGCAGCTTTTTTAAGGAGGAATCTTTGGAGGAGTGTGCTCGGAAAATGAGCGAGATTTCGGATTTGGCTTTTATCACGAATGGGGATAAAGGCTGCATTGTTGTGGAGAATAAACAGATTGTTGATGTGGCTGGATTTCCGGTTAAGGCGATCGATACTGTGGGTGCTGGGGATGCTTTTGCGGGCGGTGTTTTGTTTGGACTTACTAATGGTTTGAGTTCTGCACAAGCGGCTCGTTGGGGCAATTATTTGGCTTCTATGGTGGTGCAGATTCACGGGCCTCGTCTGGAGGGTTCTCAGGCTCATCTTTTGAGTCAGGTGATTTCTGGTTAGGAGTTGAAATGGGCGATCGCACTTTTTGTCATAAAAGGCGATCGCACTTTTTTGAATCCCTTCCAAAGCACAGGCGGGACGCCCGCGCCACAGTAGACATCGACCATAATTATTGTGGAACAGGCATCTTGCCTGTTCAATACCTTCCAAAGCACAGGCGGGACGCCCGTGCCACAGTAGACATCGACCATAATTATTGTGGAACAGGCATCTTGCCTGTTCAATACCTTCCAAAGCACAGGCGGGACGCCCGTGCCACAATAGACATCGACCATAATTATTGTGGAACAGGCATCTTGCCTGTTCAATACTGATTTGTCTGGAGATGTTTAGTGGATACAGATGAGAGAAGATTATGCTAAAATCAATCAAAGCTTAACTAATCATAGCTCAAATGGTAACAACCACATTAACTCCTCCTCAACAAAGTAGCGAGGAAAAACTAATTACTTTGACAGGCATTAAATGGCTAACATTTAAAGCGATCATGTCTGATGTCGGCGACGGTAGAGCGTGGAGAATTGCTTATGCTGAAGGAGTTTTAGAAATCAGAATGCCATTACCTAAACACGAAAGACCTAAAGTCATGCTAGAACTATTTATTGGAGCTTTAGCAGATGAGTTAGAAATTGAAGCTATGAGCCTTGGTGCGTTGACTCTGGAACGGGAAGATTTAGCTCGTGCTATTGAACCAGATACTTGTTTTTACATTCAAAATGAATCTTTAGTTAGAAATAAAGATGAAATCAATTTGCCCATAGATCCGCCGCCGGATTTGGTAGTAGAATCAGACTACACGAGTTCTTCTTTGAATAAGTTCTCAATTTATGCCGATCTGGGTGTTCCTGAAATCTGGAGATATCGCAATGAAAGTCTTCAAGTGTATCAATTAGTTGAGGGAAGTTATGAAAAGAGGGAGAATAGTCTGGCTTTTCCGTTTTTGCCGATCGCAGAAATTCCCGATTTGATAGAACAAAGTAAAAGTATTGGACAAAGGGCGGCGGTGCGTTTGTTTCGAGAAAGGGTGAGGGAAGTGCTGGCTGAGTGAGGGAGCTTTTTTGAACCGTTGATAAACGCTGATTTTTGTCAATATCTCGAAAAGCTATAATAACTCTAATGTCAAAGTCTTGTTGTTCTGCAAAAGATTTAGTGCCGAGTTTTGGCTATAATAGTATTATTTGTGAATCAGACCTAATAAAAAAATATGACAACAACAGTAAGCGTAGAACACATTGAAAGAACACCGGGAATACGAGGCGGTAAACCCCGGATTGTTGGGACGAGAATCGCCGTACAAGATGTCATGGTGATGCACCTAAAAATGGGTTATTCTCTTTTAGAAATTGCCACTAAGTACGATCTGCTGGTAGCAGCAGTTTATGACGCTATGGCTTATTATTACGATCATCGCCAAGCAATTGACAGAGAAATGGCAGAAGATGATGCTTTTGTGGATGAATTTATGCGTCAAAATTCAGGTAGGTTACAAGCAAAAATAAAGGAATTAAAAGGTGAGTCTGCGAATTAGGTTTCATTTAGATGAGCATATCGATCGTGACATTGCTAGGGCGTTACGTCTCTATGGCATTGATGTGACGACAACGAATGGGCGATCCTCTTCGAGGGCTTCGCTAACGCACTTCGTCTGTTTTTGCTAAAATTAAATAGCTCTAAAAATTACCAATTAGGAGCCTTTGACGCTTTATGTCTAAGCAATCAGTCATCACAAAGTATATTGAAATTACACCGGGAGTGCTTGGTGGTAAACCACGCATTGCCGGTCATCGAATTTCTGTAGCACACATCGCTGAAATGTATCTTAATATGGGAGAGTCAATAGAAGAAATCGCTAGGGATTATAATTTGTTGCCTGCTGCGGTTCATGCAGCCATGACTTACTATTACGATCATCGAGAAGAAATTGACCGCCGCACTGCTGAATCAGATGCTTTTGTCGAAGAGTTGAAGCGCAAGAGTCCACCTTCTCGTTTGCAGGAAAAGCTGAGGGAAATTAGAGGTGAGTGAACGCATCCGCTTTCATTTAGATGAGAATGTTAAATCGGCTGTGGCGCGAGAATTGCGCCGACGATTAATTGATGTTACAACAACTATTGAGGCGGGATTGCTTGCTGAGAGTGATGAATCACAGTTAGCATTTATCTGCGAAAAAAAGCGGGTGATTATGACTCACGATGATGATTTTTTAACGATCGCCAGTCTTAGCAGCGAGCATCCAGGTATTGCTTATTGTAAGCAAGGGACTTGTTCGATCGGACAAATCATTGAAGCTCTGGTTTTGATTTATGAAGTGTAGAAGTTAAGATGGAATATAACTTGCCATGAATAAACAACCGCGCATCCCCGATCCAGAAACATCTAAACGTTTACTAGCTAATCTCCGTCGAACTCGTTTGGAGGTTCAAGAAGTCAATTTAGAATTGGGAGAGATTAATGCGATGCTGGCAGAACAGCTTCGCCAGCAAAGATTGAATCGAGTCAGGCGAGCGCTCGATAGCTCAACAGTAGAAGTATAAATTTGTTAGCAAAACCTGCCAAAATTTTAAGGAACGCGATCGCTTTTTTAACCACAAATAGAGGTGGGGTGATGAAGGGCGATCGCACTTTTGAACCGCAGATACACGCGGATGGACGCGGATGGGGGAAAGGGCGATTTATCTGTATAAAATTTAATAGTTCGATCGGACTATTCTGAATTTGAGAGCGATCGCCTGCGTTCAGCTAGTCGCTCATCGTTGTTAAGCTGTAGCAAATTGACAGTTGTGCGGCCTTCTGGGGTTAACCCAATAATCCTGCCATTATCTAAGGTAAAATGTTCGGGCCAGTTCTGCGTCCGGGGGTTGAACAGGAAACTAAAAGCGCTAGTCTGGGGATCGAAAGAACCGAGGTCTGTCCCTTTATATCGGTTGCACCGCCAGCAAGCCAAGGCGAGATTATCCGCATCAGTTGTACCTCCGTGTTTTACAGCAATTATATGGTCAACTTCGTGAGGGAAAAAACTCAAAGAAATTCCCAGCAGACAATACTCGCAGCCGTAGGAAGCGCGTTCTTCAATATATCGGCGAAGGGTGGCAGAAATATAAGTCAATCGATTTGAGATTTGAGATTTTGGATTTTAGATTTTAGAATTCCGACTGCGGATAAATCCGTTGGCTTCTTTTAGAATGATGCGGATCTCTTCTGTGTTTCCACTGCCGCAATCCGAGAGTTTGCGATCGAATTGCTCGATTGTCACAAATCAAGATTGGCGGGTGAGATAAGGTAGGTTGCCCATTTTGAGCATGATTACTAGATGTTCAATCCGATCGTATTCATCTAGTTCTAATTGTTCTGCGTTCGTGAGTTCACCGGCTTTGCTGCGTGTTACCAATATCCGCAGGCGTTCTTGCATTTCAGGAGTGGGACGGAAGGCTGCGATTTCTTCCGCTGTGGGCGCGCTGGCAAGAAAGTTTAAAATATAGCGGTAGGTGCGGGATGGCAACACTGGCTGCTCAACGCACAGGCGCAAGAGTTCTGGCAGTTGTTCGCCCAAGAGTGCGAGTTGCTCAGAGAGCTCGTCGGGAACTTCAATGGTGATGGTTGTCACTGGTAAAACCCTCAAATTGCAGGAGCTATTACTTATTCTAGGGCTTTAGGAGGAAGTACGATCGCACTTTAAGGATGAGGCGTAATTGCAATTGAAGAAAATTCGATCCGAAAATTCATTCGTCTTCAATCTCCAAATCAGCATATTCAGAAAAATCACCCAAATCATGTACTTCACCTTTAGCTGCTTGTGCGAGGCCGCACTTGACGGCGGCTAATGCTTGGGGGTTTTGCCACAACCACTGCTCGCGATCGGGTATATTGGTTATTGGGTCTAATAAAATTTGTCCGGCTTCGTTGATGAGAACGCGATACTCTGTTGACTTGGGTTCGAGGTTTAAACTGAGGCATCCTTGTGGATCTGTGCTGATTAAGTTTTTCAGAATCCAAAACATATCTTTCAGCTATTATAAAATTGGGTAGAACTCCATAGGATAGAGTTTTATTCAATCATAACAAATTAGATGTTGTTTGTCTATTCTTTTTTTAAGGGCGATCGCACTTTTTTGAACCACAGCGCTGGCTTTTGTCAATTTTGCAGAATGTATTGACTGATAATATTTTTGAGTTCTTGAGGAGCTTCTTTGGCAATCGCCGCTCCTAAATCTGGATGCACAACCCACCACCAAACCAGTTGTTCTAAACGATCGGCAGAATCTTCATTGGGACACCATTCGATCGTACTTTCATTGACACCAATAATGTTAGCACAAAGGTCATTAGCAATGCTAACGCGATCGTCTAGTTTTTCAAACTGTACGATGTCTTGCCAGCTAATTTCATTGGGAATAGAATTGAGAATTGATTGGATATCTAGAGTCAGCATTAAACTGTTCCTCCGAAAGCTATAATAACTCTAATGCCAAAGTCTTGTTGTTCTGCAAAAGATTGAGTGCTGAGCCATCCTCTAACTGTTATACCGTCCGTACCTGTGAGTTCAGGTTGGAGGGAGTTGTAGAAATTGGTAATTTCCTGATGAATTGACCCAGTACCGTGTTCTAGCCGGACGAGATTGCCTGTATTGTGTATTGCTTCTGCCCCGAATCTCTGTAAATTTGATGTTGTTTGCCCAACTATATGATGCCACGCTAATCCCGCTCCTGCCACCCCCATCGTTCTTTTAAATTCACCAAAAGTTTGAAACCCTTGTCCGGGTTTTATAGGTTTGACTTAATCCTATCATGGATGAAGGGCGATCGCACTTTTTGTCGTAAAGGGCGATCGCTCTTGTTTGAACCGCAGATGAAGGTAGATGGATGAAAGGATCAAATAAAGGTCAATTGATCTTTATTGAATGAGCCATCCAAAATCGCAAAATATGTATCCTGTTTGAACACCGTATATAAGTCTAAATCATTCTTTTGGCTCCATAACAGAGTCTTGTTATTGTCAATTTTCATGACTTCTAGATTCCCTGGAATTAAGCCGTTCAGCTTAATTTTAGTGACACCCCGCGCGTCGCCAGTCGAAATAAAACCTAGCAGCTTACCTGTACGAAAATTGGTAATTATATCAGCTCCATCAAGACTTGTACTACCATCATCTAGTCCAAAGACCAAGGTATCATTGCCACCTCCACAATCAATGATATCCTTGCCTTTTCCACCAATTAAAATGTCGTCACCACCTTCTCCAAAGAGATAGTCATTTCCATCACCACCCTCCAGGCTATCAGCCCAGTCACCACCACCACCCCATAGGGTATCGTCATTGTCTCCACCGCTGAGAGTGTCTTTTCCATCATTGCCTTCTAAACTATCGTTGCCTTTACCTCCAATAACTGTATCGTCTCCTTTTGCACCAAAGATAGTGTCGTTATTATCACCACCTTCAATGAGATCGTTGTCTTCTTCAGCATTGATGAAATCGTTGCCTGAAGCGCCGTAGAGGGTATCATTGCCCGAACCACTAAATATTTTATCATTTCCCAAGTCACCGTATAACTTATCATTGCCCAAGCCATTAAATGTCGCATCATCTGTTTGAGTAACAAAAACTCCTTGAGGAGTTGGAACTACAATAATTGAGTTTCTCTCAAATAGACCCCCATCTAGATTGTCATCTCCAATACTACCGTAAGCTATGTCGTCATTCTGAGTGTTTTTATCTTTTAGAAACAACAATGATGGTGAAATATTAGGATCGTTACCCTCATTGTTGCTCCTGTTTGCTACAAGAATTCCTTCATTACCTCCAAATGTATTTTCCCTCCATTCACTGTGTTTACCTTGGCCTAACTTGAAAAGGTTGGCGATTTCTCCTGGCTCTTTCAGTAGATTTCTAAAAAGATATACAATATCACCATGACTGGCATCAGGGCTTGTCAAATCTTTAAATGCCGTGTCTGGTTTTTTGACATCAATATAAATTGATTCATTAGCACTTGTAGCATAATCAGATGAACCCAGTCCATCACCTGAAGCAAAATCACCCCAAAATGCCCTAGAGAATTTAGAGACAGAACTAAACTTAATCGGGTTTTGAGCGCCCGCCACATCAGTAAAATTTAAACTAGCATCTAAATCATATAGACCAGATGACGGTAGGTTACCACCGAAAAGACCTGCTGGATCTAGGGCTGTCAAACTGTTAACTCGATTTTCTTGGTCAATATTTGGATTTTGACGATATTGAGGATTGAGTTCTTTGTCAGGTTCTTTGTTTGAGAGAATAAATCCAATTTCAGATGCGACATAACTTCCCAAACTGTGCCCAATAAGGTTCAAATTTTTACTATCTATTTTCCATTTATTTTTGAGTGTATCAACTGCAAATTTAGCAACATCGTGAATCGACCCTGCTGATATATTAGGTAGTTGGTTATCAGCGGATACACTCCAATCGAGAACTATTACTTGTTTGTTTTGATCGCTAATTGTTTTTGCCAAAGCCGCCATTTTGCCTGAATTGACCGTATCTAAATTACCATGAATCACAACATATGTCTCTATGTTTTTCACTGGCATAGTTGGATCGAAGTCAGGATTTACATCATTGTTTTTATCTTGAAAAGACCTCATGATTACGGTAGGTCTAAAAGTGGGATCGAGAGAAATTCTATTTTTAATAAAGCCTATTTCTTGAGAAGTTCCACCTGTATCGTTATTGACTAATGTGGGAACTCGCTCAGTTCGCACATTAACCTTCGTATCACCCAGATTACCAAATCCAGGTATTTGCAGTTTCAGATTATCGTCACGGCCTGTACTATCCGATTTTAATGTGACTTTAAAAGTCAGCTTATCACCCGGCTTGACATTTTCAAATTTCTTGGGTGAAATATCTTTCACATAGCTGAAATCATCATCAGCAGGTACGAGAGTAATTTCCTGACTGACTTTATCTAACCCCTCTGTAATTGCATTCACCAAATTAGCACTATCTGAGTCTAATCTGACAACTTTACCAAAACCTAATTTATTAACTAGGTCGTTATAGACTGAAATATTGTTTACATTGTTGTTTGATTTAGAGGTAACAGCAAAAATAGGCACTATACCTGTATCAATCAATGCCTCGCGAACTTGCTGAATACTCGGATAATCTTCTCCGGTTCCTGGCGGATTTCCATCAAGAACAGCATCGCCATTGTTGGGCCTCGTAATTCCAGCCAGAATCGCACCATCACCAGCCTGATGAAATTCGTTATCTGTTGCTAAAACAACGACACGGCGAGCACTATCTCGGAAACCAATTTCAGCAGTGTCTGCGCGACGTGCCGTTTGCAGTAATGCTTCCAGCGATGCTTCCGGGTCTGTGGAGTTACTAGGGAGAATAGTTAGATTATTCACTGCCGATTGCAGTTCATTCTCATTCTTTGTTAGTGGCAGATTAGTCCGATAAACATAATGACCATCCTCAATATTTCCGATTCCTTCTATTGGCTTGTCAACAAAACTCCCAAGACCAAATTGAGTATTCGGCTGCTGATTTGACAGAGTATCAACTAAATTTGGTACTAGACGGCGGAAAATAGACACGTCATCACTGAATGAGTTAGAAGCGTCTTGTAGTAAAAAAACATCAAGCGGAAGCTGGCCAGAGGTCGCACTCGCACTAACCGCTGAAGAACTTAGCATCTGAGCAACTACAGTATCAGTTCCAACACTTAATCCGCTGCGAGTGGTTGAACTAGAAGCATCCCCAGGCACTGTCACTGTAATATCTAAAGTAATTTCGCCACCGGGCGGTAAAAACACATCGATCGTATCTGCTGACAGAATTGTTCCAGGAGTGCTCGACAGTACCTCTCCTTTCTTAATTTGAATACCAGATGCTCCCCCAATTCGATCGCTAATACCCTTGACAAGAGTATCAAAAACCCCCGCTCCCGTTCCAGGATTTATGGCAATTCGCGATCCATCCGCCGTGAAACCAAAAAGCTTCTCGCCCTCAAACATCAAGGCTAAAATATTACTAAAGCCAATATCGCCAATTTTGGCTGCTTCACCAGTTAGAGACACTGCATACAAACTATCGCTTGTCGCCCCCTTCGATGTGGCCAAAAATCGATTATTCGGAGCATCAAATGCCAAGTCTCCACTGCTATTGAATCCAGCAGATTCCAAGTTAGCGATTAAATATGCTCCCGCATTAGTGGTATTAATCGCGTATAAGTTAGAATCCCCAGCCGCATAAAGGATATCATTTGCAAATTCTAGAGCATTCATGTTGACACCCGCAGGAAGGCCGCCAACAAATGAAGTTAAACCCGATACTGGATCGATTTTGAATAACTGAGTAGGCGTAATTCCGAAAATCGTCCCGTCTTTAGCAACAGCGATGTCGGAGAAACTGAAGGTACTAGCAATTTGGGTGAATTTTGCTGACGGATCGATCGTTCCAACTTGTCCGCTTAGTCCGTCAAAGGTCGAAATGAAAGACGAACTGGCCCCTAACTGGCTAGCACTGCGGGTATCCAAACCATAGGACAAGATTCGATCGCCCTTAATCTCTTCCTCCAGAGGTGCGATCGCACTTACATCCACTGAACTACCCAACAACACATCATCTTTTAGTAACTGCATAATCCCATCTCCTCAAAAATATAGTTGCGTCAAAACCAGCAAAGCCCGCCTAGCAAGCCTTCCTAAATACTTATCAGGACGTTCATCTGCTTTTTATGCCGATCGCCCTATTCTTGTAACAAAACTTTACATTACTCCCAAGAGCAGATAAGCTGTATGCCCGATCGCCCGCCAGATTTACCGTCAAACGTAGCTGACAGCCAGACTCATCACTTCACAATACTCCACAATCCTGAATCTGCATAGGGCTAAACGGCTCACCATTTGGCTCAGCAAAAAAGGCTCATTTGGCTCATTTGTCTCATTTGGCTCACTTTTTGGCTCACCAGATCGTGTAACATTCTTGACTAACGCAGAGTTTCCGTAGAGGAGTACCAATGGCTGGTTTGCTCAGAGCATCCGAAGAAGGGCTAAAAATCATCGATATGGTGCGACGCAACCTCGGATGGAATAAAAGTGAGGATATCTGGTGCAAAGTCGCTCTAACTTCCAAAGCCACTTTAAGGAGATTTTGGGCGCAAAACCGAATTCGACGCGAAACATTTATCGATATTTGCAAGGCCGTAGGAATCAATAACT
Organism: Tychonema bourrellyi FEM_GT703; assembly: GCF_002412335.2. Lineage (GTDB taxonomy): Bacteria > Cyanobacteriota > Cyanobacteriia > Cyanobacteriales > Microcoleaceae > Microcoleus > Microcoleus bourrellyi. The sequence goes on along the minus strand of NZ_NXIB02000002.1, from coordinate 35,793 downwards.
GGGAAGATATTATCGAGCGCAATGATATAAAGGAAACAGAATTACTTTTAGCCGCCGCGATCGCAGATATCCCCCTAGACAACCAAACCGATCGCACATTCCCCCTCCCAGAAAACTTACCCCCCGTCAGAAATTGGGTACAGCGCACCAAAGAAATCGAACTCTTAAAAACCCTAATCACTCCTCCCCCCCTTACCAACGAATCGCCCACTCTTGCTCCCCCCCTTAGCAAGGGGGGGCTGGGGGGGGTTCCCATCGCCATCTCAATTGTCGGATTACCAGGTATCGGAAAAACCACCCTCGTCAGCCAACTAATCCGCCAACTCCACACCGAAAAAACCCCCTTCACCTGCGCCGCTTGGCAATCCTTGCAATCGGCAACAGGCAAAGCACCCCCGTGCGATCGCACAATTGACTCCCTCCTATTCACCCTCTCCAACGGCGAGATTACCGCCACCACCAACGCTCAAAATGACTGCGGCAAAAAAACCGAAAATCTGCTCAAAATCCTCAGAGATCAACCTTGCTTGCTCGTTTTCGATCGCGCCGACACACTTTTGAAAGCTGGAGAGGCAAAAGCGGCTGGTTATTTCGCAGACGATTGTGCAGAATATGCTTGGTTATTCAAACAACTATTAGAAACAGAACATCAAAGCAAAATCCTCTTCACCAGTCGCGAAAGCTTAGCCGAATTGCCGTCAACAGTCACCCGCGAAATCCAGCTCAACGGATTGGATCGAGATAGCGCAATTTCCCTATTGCAATCTTTTAATCTGACGGCAAATGCAGAGGAATTAGCGGAAATGGGCGATCGCTATTCAGGACATCCCAAAGCATTACAACTCGTCGCAGCCTTGATTCGAGATGATACCGAGTTTCAAGGAAATGTCGGGAATTTTCTACACCAGAGAGACTGGTTGCTGATTCGAGATATTGAAAGTGCGATCGATGAAATGATAGCACGTCTCAGCGATGGCGAGCAAACTTGTCTCAGCCGAATTTGTGTCTATCAAACCTCAGAATATCCCCTATCTTTTGCAGGAATTAGCGCTCAAATGCCAGAAGTCAGCAAGTATGAACTTAAAGAAAATATTATCCTTGCACTGAAGTGCCGACAATTGCTATATTACGATCGCCACCTGAAATCCTATCAGTTGCATCCGCTAGTCCGAGAAAAGGGCGAACATCTGCTAAGTCAAAATCCAGAAAATCTCCGTACCGCCCACAGCCAAGCTTATAGTTATTATATCAGTATTCCCCTCAAACCGGAATCGGAATGGCAAGATATCGAGGACATTAAGCCCTTAATCAGAGCGCACTATCATGCACGTCAGGCTGGAAATTTAGATGCAGCAAATAAGATTATTTCTGAAGTTTGCGAGTATTTGCGGCAGTGGAATTGTGCAGAGTTGGTATGTGGAAATATAGAGTTGCCATTGTTAGGGGAAGTTAAAAGCTTTACAGAAGATTTGCAGCAGGATAGCGATATTTGATATCAATTCCGGTTGCACCAAGAGAGACGGCTGGGCATTGCCGTGTCCCTACAGCCGTTATTATTAATTATCCAGTTCCAGGTAATTGCAAACATTCCAAAAAAGCGATCGCCTCTGGTTGCTGAGATTTCATAAAATCATCGGGAGAAGCCAATTCCACCAACCGTCCGTCTTGCATCAAACCAATTCTAGAAGCTAACAAAAAAGCTTCTTGAATACTGTGAGTGACCAAAATAACAGTTTTGCCCAGTTGCTGCTGCAATTGATAGAATTCCCGCTGCAATTCCAGGCGAGTAATGGGGTCTAAAGCACCAAAGGGTTCATCCATTAAGAGCAGCGGAGGGTCAGCCGCCAGCGCCCTAGCAACGCCCACTCGCTGTCGCTGTCCGCCAGATAATTGACTGGGATAGCGTTTGGCGAAGTGTTGGGGGTCGAGGTTGACTAATTTTAGCAGTTGGTGGACGCGAGATTGAATGCGATCGCCCTCCCAGCCTTCCAATTTTGGCACTAAACCGATATTTTGCTCAACTGTAAAATGGGGAAACAAACCGATTTCTTGGATTACATAGCCAATTTTTCGCCGCAGTTGAATGGAGTTCCACTGAGTTGTCGGTTTTCCCATGACAGTAATTTCGCCACTGGTGGGTGTCAGCAGATTGTTAATCAATTTCATGGTAGTAGTTTTACCGCTACCACTGCGTCCTAGCAAGACCAAAACTTCTCCTTGTAAGACTTTGAAATTGAGGTTTTCTACTAAGTTTCGGCGGTTGAGGCGATATGTGACATCGAAGCATTGGACAGCAGTTTCATTGTTGGAAGGCATGGGTAGTTTGAGTGATATTGGTTTTTATCATTGGTTAAGAACAGGCAAGATGCCTGTTCCACAAAGAGTTAATTAGACCTCTCCTAAAAAGCCAATCTTGAACAGGCAGGATGCCTGTTCCACAAAGAGTTAATTTGATTATAGAGTCACTTTCTTCAATCTAAAATCCAAAATTTAAACTCCAAAATTGATTGATTGAGATTGCCATTCTAACAACAATGCTCGACATTGGAGACAAGTTAATTTTTTGAGTAACTCACGAATTCCGGCTGGGCTGACAGAATATGTAGCACCGATAAATTCGGGATTTACTGTTATTTCAGAGTGCAATTCTGCTACAAAACCGTAGAGTTTTTGATTGGAAAATGAACTGTTAATTGCCCATCCGATCGCGTTTAGTGGCCGGATCTGCGCGATCGCACTTTCTGGCACTCCTAATTCTCTTTTGATTATAGCTGGAACTGCCGCTGCTGCTGTTGCTCCGGGAGGTACGCGACCGCCGGGAAAATCGAGGGTTGCTTCTCCCACACCGGGGCGATACATCCGTGCGGGAAACAGGAATTTGTCAGCTTGAATTGTCAATATTACCACTGAATCTGCCCTTTCTACCCGCCAATATTCCAGAGTTTTCCCTTCGGAGGTTTCGAGATGTTCGCCTATGAGTTTTACCCAATCGGAGTTGATTTCTACAAAGCGGTCTAGAGTTTTCCAGTGGGGTTTTACAACTGTGTTCATTCGTACTTTTGCTCAAAAAACTCCGATATTTTTGTGATGGTAATTGATTAAGCTGTTCTCCATTTAAACCAGTAACGAGGCTAGTAGGGTGCGTCAGCTAAAATCCTTACGCTGAAACGGAAAACCTTGTAGGGGCGAATGGCCATTCGCCCCTACGCAGTGACAGCCAGGAGTTTAAATGCCGAACAGCTTAACAGGCAAGATGCCTGTTCCACAAAGAGTGAGTTTTCTTGTGAAACAGGCATCTTGCCTGTTCAGAAAAGGGTAATTGACAATGCTGCAACGTCTCAGTTTAAACCATGCTAAGTAAAATCAATTGAGCGACAAAAAAAATTATAACAAAAAGAGTAATAGCTTTTATATTACTCTTTTTGTTCAAAAATGCCCTTGATTTTTGGTTTTCAGAGAGCAGAATCTACTCGCTTATTTGCAAACTGCACGGTTATTGGCGTTTCTCACAATCGTGCCTGCTTTGCCATCAAACAAAACCGGATTTTTGGTACTAGCACGAATCAAACGGGGTTTTTTGTTAACCAGGCATTCTTTCACTGCTCCTGCCCAGGTGTTGAGAGCCGAAGTGTATTCTTGACGGGTCGCTGGGGCGCGAAACTCATTGGTAATTAAGTAATCGCTGGTGACGCTAGTGTCAGTAACAACATTGGTAATAATTGGAAAATCAAAGGCTTTGGGCAAGGTTCTGTTAGGTATTGCGCCCGGTAGGACTTGATACTTCAACGAGCTGCCTTTATAGTCAAAACGTACTTCTACAGGTTTGGTTTGAGCAAAGCTTGGCATCGGCAAGCTGGCTACCACAACGGTGCAGAGACTCCAAAATAATTTCGATTTCATTAGATTCAGCTCCTCAACATTATACGACTAGCACTACTTAGGTAGACTCACAAACCTGAGCTTGTAATTATCAACGAATTGTTGATAGTGAGCTTTTGATTTTGAGTTGAACCCACCTAATTTATTACCACACATCCTCAAAAAGTTTTAAACTGGTTTTCCTGGACAACTGTAAAATGGTTTCAGTTGAGTTAGATATTTACACATCTGAAGTTGTTACAGCTTTCGGAACTGGATTTTACCAGAATTATTGATTTTTGATGGATGCCTTTGGGAACTTTATCAAATTTTGTCTCAGATATCAAGCTTTGTGGAGCAGATATTGATTTTTAACAGTGGTTGATGGATGGCTAAAGGTTTGAGTGTTATGTGCTATACCTGATTTCTCGATCAAATTGTCGTTTTAGCCTTTTCAAGGGACAATGGGTGGAGAAGGGGCTTGAATATTGGTGGTTTTAGTGGAAGATAGCAAGATTATAGACTTATCAGAAATTATGAGTGTTCCCGTGGCTCCGGCGGGTTACAAATCGGGCTTTGTGGCGATTGTCGGCCGCCCGAATGTGGGCAAGTCAACGCTGATGAATCTGTTGGTGGGGCAGAAAATTGCGATTACTTCGCCGGTTTCTCAGACGACTCGGAATCGACTGCGGGGTATTTTGACGACGGATGAGGCGCAGATAATTTTTGTGGATACTCCGGGAATTCATAAGCCTCACCACCAATTGGGTAAGGTTTTGGTGCAGAATGCTCGAACGGCGATTCGATCGGTCGATTTAGTCTTATTTGTGGTGGATGGCTCGGTGGAGTCTGGTGGGGGCGATCGATATATTGTCGAAATCCTCAGCAATACGGAGGTGCCGGTGATTTTGGGGCTGAATAAGTTGGACGAACAGCCGCCTGATTGTGTGTTAATCGATCGCACTTACGAGCAAATTGTCAATCCTCAGTGGCCAGTGGTCAAGTTTTCGGCCCTAACTGGCGAGGGTGTGGAGTCGCTGCAAAAGTTGTTAGTCGAACATTTGGACGTTGGGCCCTATTACTATCCGCCAGATTTGGTGACTGACCAGCCGGAACGTTTTATTATGGGTGAGTTGATTCGCGAACAGATTTTGTTGCAAACGCGGGAGGAAGTACCGCATTCTGTAGCCATCGCGATCGAAGTTGTGGAAGAAGAACCGAAAATTACTCGTATTCTGGCTTCAATTAACGTTGAACGGGACTCCCAAAAAGGGATTTTAATCGGTAAGAGCGGCACTATGCTCAAGTCGATCGGCAGTGCGGCCCGCGAACAGATTCAAAAGTTGATTGAGGGTAAGGTATATTTGGAGCTATTTGTCAAGGTGCAACCGAAATGGCGGCAGTCTCGGACTCGTTTGGCAGAATTGGGCTATCGGGTGGAAGAGTAAAACTTTGGCGGTTTGCGGGATGTTCGCGATTATAAAGTGGCGGCTGGTGGTAGCGATCGGGTGATTCGGGGGTTTTGTGAGGAGTTGGGGATTGAGGTGCCTTTATAACTTAGGCAATAAAAAATAATATTTTGCTAAATTGTTAACAACACTCAAAAAAAGTGAACACCATGCTTAACCTCTCCCATAGCCGTCCCCTGAATCAATTTCAACAGGAAGCTCCTGAGTTGCTTCATCAGTTTGAAACAGATAAAACACCAATCGTAATTACCATTAATGGTAAAGCGGTTGCTGTGCTTCAGGATGCGGAAAGTTATGAAAAACTACTTAATCGGTTAGAACTTCTTGAAAGTCTTGCAGGTATTCGTCAAAGCTTAGGGGAATTTGATCAAGGTAAAGGGGTTTCTATTCATCAAGCTTTTGAAGAGCTTCTACCTACCACCAATTACATAAAAAAATGATCGCCGCCAAAGAAAACTTTCCTCAAATAACCCCAGAAGAATACTTTGCTTGGGAAGAAAAGCAGCTAGAAAAGCATGAGTATATCGACGGTCAAGTCTACGCCATGAGCGGGGGCAGCGTCAATCATGGTCGCCTTGCCATCAGACTTACTGCCATGTTTGATAGTCATTTAGAAAATAGTGGTTGTATAACGGGCAATTCTGACATCAAGATTAATATTGTTGAGACTCGTAATTATACTTACCCCGATGCAAGTGTAACGTGCGACGATCGCGATAAAACCACAACCCAATACATTACCTACCCCTGCTTAATCGTTGAAGTTCTCTCTCCCAGCACTGAGGCATACGATCGCGGTGGCAAATTTAGAATGTACCGCCGCAACCCTGTCTTACAAGACTATTTACTGGTTAGTTCCACCAGCATCGAAATGGATTTGTATCATAAAAAAGATACAGGTGAATGGCTCATCATTAATTACAAAGAAGGTGATACCATAGAACTAAAAAGCATCAATCTCTGTTTTGCGATCGAACAAGTCTATCGCAACCTCGATCTCACTCCAGAAACAACAGCTTAAAATTGATAGAGCGATTAAATTAGGAGATTTTTATGATTGCAGCTAGAGAGCAGGAGCGGTACTTTACGCCTGAAGAGTATTTTGCTTGGGAGGAGCAACAATTAGAAAGACATGAGCTAATCGATGGTCGCGTGTATGCGATGAGTGGGGGCACGCAAAATCATAGTGCGATCGCTATCAATTTCTTATTATCGATTAAAACTCACTTGCGAGGAAATCAATGTAGAGTTTTTAATTCGGATTTAAAGGTTAATATCCTCAATACTCGCAACTATACCTATCCCGATCTGAGTGTCACTTGCGATCGGCGAGATAATTCTAGCCCTCAATATATTACCTATCCCTGTTTGATTGTTGAGGTTTTATCGGATAGTACCGAGGCTTACGATCGCGGCAAGAAGTTTGAAAAATATCGTCGCAATCCGAATTTGGTTGATTATGTGTTGGTGAGTTCGGATGAGATGGCGATCGATATGTATCATAAAAATGAAGCAGGGGATTGGTTGATTCTGAGCTATCGAGCGGGCGATCGCGTCGAGCTTAAAAGTATTGGATTGAGTTTGGCGATCGAGCAATTCTACGAAGAAATTATTTTTGAGCGATCGCCTGATGCGGTTTAGTGATGATAGTCTAGCAATTTTTTAGGTTTGGGTTCCATGATGAAATAGACGGAAAGTGTCCATATATCGACGGAAAATAGGAAAATCACTTGCCAGTTGTCCGTCTATCTGGTAAAATTATGAGGATATATGGAGGAAGTAGGTCTAATTATCTGATGTCTTGATACATTTAGAATAGAGATACCCCACAGGATTTGATATCTTGAACAAGGAGGACTTACAAGCTAAAAAGGAGGACTTACAAGCTAGAGCTGCTGATATTCGGTCGAAATACCTCAAAAGACCGATAGGTACAAGTAATGTTGCTATTGCGGATGTATATCTGTCTAACAATATAGCTTTCTGTGTTGGAGCAACTTCTAAAGGGGGAAGCAAAAGTCCAATTCCTCGACCGCTACCCAAATCTGAAGGAGGGCAGTTTGAACCGTCAGTAGATTCGCGGACTGGTCGCTCTATGGATACAGACGCTGAGTACAAAGTTCTTTCAGCGATTGCAGATAGGCTTGAATTGTCCTACGATCGAGGGGTAAAGGGTAATCTCTACCTCTATAGTGAGTTGCAGCCCTGTGAAAGCTGCAACAATGTCCTGAAACAGTTCAAAGAAAAGTTTCCCAACATAAACATTGATGTTTTTTGGGATTATCCATATCCACGAGAGTCCTAACCAGTTAAATCATGATCTTTCAAGGGAGCGGTTCTATATACAAGCAAGTAACTAGAAATCGGCAGTCTTTACTGTACAATATGCCTACGTCATTGCAGAAGGCTATAGTTTCGGTGTCGCATCATCGTTATGAAGAGCTTTATCAATCAGAGCCAGATGGATCTGTGCTGCTTGAAGATGCTTTAGGCGAGATTTTGGACTCATTTCAAGGTAGTAATCGTCTTCTAAGTCAATTGCGTTATGTTTGGATGGCTTTGACTTTAGCTGTTGTTGTAGAACCTACTGTTAAATACTACCAGCCTGATAGTCCCATACCAGAAGCAGCCATCAAGCGTTTAACACATTGGCTACTTAAGACTCTCACAGAAATTTTTAATCCGAACAGGCAACTTAGCAGTGGTATTCAAAACATAGAGAATGTTATATTAGAAGACTTTAACTCTTTCCTGTCCGCGCAGAATGTATCTAGTTTTCAAGTTCTATCAGAAGCTTTAGATGTCTACAGAAATGCGATTGAAACACTTGAGCCAGATCGTTCTCTGCAAGCTCTGCTGAATATTTTAGATGACTGCTTAGAGGGCTATGCTATTTTCCCAGGCTCTTATGGAAGACGTGAACTCTTCGATTGGTGGTTATTAGATGTTGTCCCATCATGCTGGTACTTACTTCCTCCAGTGTCTGTATACTCACTAAATAATGTGGAGATTGATGACAAGAGTTCTCCTTTAAGCAGATTGGAGGAGACAAGTTCTTTAGTATGGTCTTTAATTGGGGCTGCTATTCAAAAAACGCATCCTACAATTGGTACGTTATTTAACAGCAAGCCCTTTACGTCCTGTGATGAGGAGGAAGTTCAAATTAATAATCAGTTGCTTTTAAGCGAAAATAAAAACATTGATTCTGAGGTTATAAAGTATGAGTAATCAGCAAGATATCATAGCTGAACTTGTTAATAGCTTACGTGAGAAAAGCTCTGCAAATGAAGAAGAAAAAAGCTATGGAGAAGAGCATCTTGCTCAGCTTAGGGATGCGTGTGAAAACTTCTTGAAAAAGGAAAGTTTTGAAGTAGGGCAAATTGTAAAGTGGAAGAAAAACTTAAACAATAGAAAGCTCCCACATCAAAATCAGCCAGCTATTGTGGTGAGGTTATTGGAGGAACCCATAGTTAGTAGTGATGACGAATCGGGCAGTCCTTATTTTTTAGAGAAATTAGACATTGTTCTTGGAGTTATGTCCGATCGAGGTACTTTTCTAGTTTTTTACTACGATAGCAGCAGATTTGAGTCTTACTAATCTAATAAGTCATTGGTAATTATGTACAGCCTACAACCCATTAGAAGCCAAGAAGATTACAAAGCATCGCTGAAAGAAATAGAGCGTTTGTTTGAAGCTCCTCAAGGAACTCCAGAATTCGATCGATTAGAAATATTAGTCACCTTAGTTGAAGCCTACGAAAACAAACATGAGCCGATCGTGATGCCTGACCCGATCGAAGCAATTCTTTATTATCTAGAAAGTCGAGGTTTAACTCAACAGCATTTAGAATCCGTAATAGGTAGTCACGATCGAGCGATCGAAATTCTCAATCGTAAAGCTCCACTCACCCTTGAAATAATCCGGCAGTTAAATCAAAAGTTAGGTATTTCAGCACAAGTTCTCATTCAACCTTACGCATTGGCATATTAGCTTGCAACGATTACGATCAGATGAAAGCACGATCGATAAGACTCATCCCAAAAATACCTATGAAAACTACGATCGAAATCGATAACTCCCTCATCACCAATGCGCTCCAGGCGACTGGACTCACAGCACAACAAGAAGTTGTCGAACTGGCTCTGAACCTGTTGATCCAAATGAAAAACCAACAGAACCTCCGGGCGCTACGGGGTAAACTCGCCTGGGACGGCGACCTCGATCGCATGAGAACGGATGATGACTCCGATCGAGAACAATCCTTTTTTGAGGTAGCCGGAATCTGGGAAGAAAAAAATATCACCCTAGACGATATTCGCAAAGACGCATGGGGTAAGGATACATTCTATGTAGCTTCACAGAAAAATGGTATTACCGAGTGTTTCTTATGAACTACCGAGACCACATCACGATCGAGGCAAATAAACGCGGTGGTAAGCCTTGTGTACGCGGCTTGCGAATTACGGTTTATGAAGTGCTTGAGTACCTGGCTTCCGAGATGACTGAAGCAGAAATTCTCGATGATTTTCCCGATTTGACACGAGAAGATTTAAAAGCTTGTATAGCTTATGCTGCTGACCGCGAGCGTCGGTTTATGACCGCTACCTTATCCGCATGAAATTACTTTTTGATGAAAACTTGTCGCCCAAGTTGCCGAATCGTTTGAGCGATATTTTCCCAAATTCGCTTCACGTTCGAGATGTGGGCATGAAAGCAACGTTCGACCCAATAGTTTGGGATTATGCAAAAGATAATAATTTGATGATTGTCTCGAAAGACGCGGATATGCACGACCTGAGCTTGGTATTTGGGAATCCACCGAAAGTTATTTGGCTTCGCCTTGGAAACTGTTCGACATTACAAATTGAAAATTTGCTGCGTCGGGAGTTCAACGCGATCGAATTATTTTATGAAGATGAGAATTTATCGCTGCTTGCTTTATCATAATAGACCGATCGCCGAAAGTGTGCGATCGATTCTAAATGCTCTCTAATCTCAAATATAATAAAAATAGCTTTTTTCTGTGTGATGGCTTAAGTGTTTAAGTTGAATTGTGCGGCGAACTCGATCGAGGAAAGGAGATTCCGATGGGGAGTAAGAAGAGGTTGACATACATTCTTGAGCTGCGGTATTATTCGACTATATGCAGTATTGTACCGCAACTGCAATACAATTATAAGTTAGCTAGCTTCACTTTTTGGTAGAGATAGCGACTCAAGGATCACCTATTGGGTGCAAATACCGCAGTAAACCTTTATCATCAAAACTCAAAACCACGATGAGATTCAATCAATTTTCCTCTCAACAGTTCTCTAGAATTCTTGCGGCAGGACTGACGGCAGTAGCGACAATCACTGCCATTTGTGCAACTATCTTGCCCAATGCTCAAGCACAAGTTCCTAGTGGGCGGTATCAAATTCAATCGAACAATCAAATTTTCTTCTACCCTGCAAATGGGACTGACCCAGTGGTGGTCTATAACGGCAAAGCAAAAGCTGTAGCTATTACTCAATACGGTAGTGCAGTTTACACAGCATTTGAAGGAGGTAAAATCTATCGTAGCCCAGATGGTCAAGGTCTTGGTGGTAGTGGAAAGACTACACTAATCTATTCGGGATCACAGACAGTTAGAGCTATGTTATCGTGCCAAGGCGCTCTTTTTGTAGCATATAGTGGAGGATATATTTATCGAAGCCCAGATGGTCAAGGTCTTGATGGTAGTTTAAGAACCCAAAATGTTTATAAAGGGTCTGTAAAAGTCAACAAGATGACCTGCGATGGAGATAGAGTGGTTACATCTTTTGAAAACGGTAAAGTGTATCTAAGTCCAGATGGTCTAAATCTTGGTGGCGGTGGGAAAACGACTAATCTGTCTGGTAATTAGTGGTCATGCTGTAGTGAGCCACTATTGCTAACAGCACTTTATTCAGTATGATCCTCTAATCAAGTAGGGTGAGTTACGATATTGTTAACTCGCCCTTATTGTTTGAGATGAGTACCCTTTACTTAAAATCATCCCACATGCAAATGATGGAAATTCATGAACTCGTTGTTGAGATGAAACTATTGGAGCGTCGCTTAACTCTCTATGAAGAAAAATATGGTGTCCTTAGCGAGGATTTCTACAAAGCTCTCTTTGCTGGTGATCTCGCCCGTTATGATGAATACGACGAAACTCGGACTGACTTTAGCCGCTGGAAGGGGATTTACGAAACATGGCTGCGGCGGAAAGGCTCATACACAGAGCAAATTGATCAGCGTGAACTAGCTGATACGCTACGGTTTCAGCCAACTTATTAAAGTATGAGCGAAGCTCCTCTAAATTCTCTATCAGAATATAATCGATTTGTGTCGCAAATTCTAACCCGCCCAGATATTGAACGCTCTACAGTTGTGGTTTGGTCTAACAGCCCATACACAGGTACAGCAGAGGGTGAAGTGTGGTTCACGAGAAATGTGAGACTTCGCATGAGAGAAGAGCTTGATTTTGATGCGGGGTTGATTACTGCTTATGGATATGAGGTTTACCAAGGGAGTGAAAAACTGTACTGGTATGATGACTTCCCACATCCACAAGATCCATCACTCGCATCAACTTTTCCACACCATAAGCATATTCCACCTGAAATAAAGCGCAATCGAGTTCCAGCCCCAGATATCAGTTTTACACGTCCAAACCTACCTACTTTAATCCAAGAGATTGAAGCATTGATCGCACAATCATGAACGTATACACGCCAGCTAACACTGCGTTGGTGCGGACGGAACAGAGGTTATCGGTGGGAGTTCGAGGTGATTTGCCGCCGCACAACTTCACCGTTATCTCGTAAACGCTGCCTGACCTTGGAGATGATTCGGAATCTCGATCGAGAATTTGACCTACAGAAAATTGGTACAATCAATAGAGACGCTTCGATCGCACAATGGAGAAGAACGATCGCCTGATTCGGGGATTTTGTGAGGAGTTGGGGATTGAGGTGACGTTTTAGGGAATGGGGGAGTATTTTCAAAGATGGAGACTCAACTATACGAGAAATTCATTCAAAAGGTAATTATTTTAGGTAAACAAAAGGAATTTTCATTAACCTCTTCCATCGACAACTATTTAATGATGAATTATCGGCTTAAATTAGAACGAATCGATAAACTAAAAGCTTGGCTAGATGGGTTTAGACCCTTCGATTCCACGCTTGTCGCCGAACTCAAAAAGCTCTATGATGTTCGCTTTACTTATAACTCAAATGCCATTGAGGGTAATACTTTAACCCAAAGTGAAACGGAATTAGTTTTAACTAAGGGCATTACTGTGGGGGGCAAAACCCTTGACGAACATTTAGAAGTTATTGCACATAAGGAGGCGATCGATTATATTGAAAATTTAGCCCAAAAAGATACGGAGATTAATGAATGGGAAATTAAGCAAATTCACAATCTGATTCTCCGCAAAATTAACCCGGAGGAAGCGGGTAGTTATCGCACTCTGGATGTAATGGCGGCAGGAACTAACTATCGTTATCCTCCCCATTATTTACTATCTCAATTAATGAGAGATTTTGCGAGTTGGCTCAACTCGGAATCTGCTTTAAATCTCCATCCAGTCGAATATGCCACTATGGCTCATTATCGTTTTGTTTCTATCCATCCTTTTCGGGATGGGAATGGTCGAAGCGCCAGATTATTAATGAATTTACTCTTAATCCGTGCAGGCTATCCGATTGTGGTGATTGACAACCAAATCCGCAATGATTATATTAATGCTTTAGCCTACGGGCAACAAAACCAAGATGATTTAAGCCAGCTTTTTGCATTGATTTTTGATGCTACGATTAGTTCGCTTGTGGAAGTTTTAAGATTGTTGGTGACTGCAAGTAGCAGCAGGGGAAAGGGACAGGCTTTTTATCAGGAGATTACTGATTTTCTCGATCGTAGCGGTGGTTTAGGGAATGGCGAATAGGTAATGGGTAGGATGTTAAACACAAATGTTCCTGCGTACCAACGCTATCTCGCAAACGCTGCCTCACCTTGGAGATGATTCGGAAGCTCGATCGAGAGCTTGACATACAGAAAATTGGTAGAATAAATAGATACCCTGCGATCGCGCACTCATGCAACAAGCCAGTAGATCCAAAAAAAAGATGTTTGTGTAAATCGTTAAAATAGTACCAAAAATAACCAAGGAGAAACCCATGTTAACCCTAGAAATGGCAATCCAAAAAATCCAACATTTCCCCCCAAATCAACTCGAAAAGATTTTTGAATATATCGAATTTCTTGAGTTTCAAGCCAATAAAAAAACCTTTGAGCCGATTGATACAAAGTCACAGAAAATATCTTTTACACAAGCAGCCCAAGAGTTTGTTGGTTGTTTAGATAGCGATCTCGAAGATCTTTCCCACAATTCCCAATACCTAAAAGGCTTCGGAGAATGATATTGTAGGGTGCGTCAGCTCGATCGCCCCAAAGACCAAGGGAAACGCTGCGGGCTGACGCACCCTACAGGCCTTGGAGATGATTCGGAAGCTCGATCGAACATTAAGGATTTCCGAGGACTAACAACTATCATGGCAACTCAACCGAACTGGGTTTAGCAATATGAGGTAATCCCCAACCCAATTTTTCCCGCAAAACGTGGAAAAACTCAGGAGGTTGTACCCGAACAAAACGGGCGCGGTACGGAGCTTTTTCGACTTGCACCCAATCCTCCGGCCGAACATAACAGCCGCCATTTCCGTCTACCACCATGACTAAACGGTTCGGACTCGCGGGCAAAATCTTCACAGGTTCTGTGTTGGAAAACACCAAAGCCCGCGAAGCCATAGAATGGGGGCAAAGAGGCACTAACTGCAACACTGGCACTCCGGGAATAATTACAGGCCCGCCCGCAGACAGGGCGTAAGCAGTCGATCCTGTGGGAGTCGAGATAATGATCCCATCGGCGGCAATGTCCACAGAAGCGTGTTGCCCGATCGCGATTTCAAAATGACACATACAAGTCAACGGTTCTCGATGCAGCACCATTTCATTCAAACACAGCGCTTCCCAGAGACAATCGTTGTCGCGAAACAACCGTACCGCCAGCATTGACCTTTCTTCTATTTCGTATTCTCCAGCCAGCACCTTCTCTAAGGCTTGTGGCAGCAAGTTAAGGTAAGTTTCGGTCAAAAAACCCATATGACCAGTATTGACTGTCAGCAGTGGCACTCCGATGGGAGCGACTTGGCGAAATGCCGACAGCACAGTACCGTCGCCACCCAAAACCACTGCAAATTCCATGTCGCTGTCAAAACCGGGGGGGACGAGTTGGTCGATCGGAGTATGACACATCGGGCGATCGGGACTAGAATAGCCCAAAATTCCCCCGGAACCCGAAACCGCGCAGACATCCCAACCGATCGCAGTTAGTTGTTGTTTCAACTCTTCGGCGATACGACAAGAAACAGGTTTAACATCGTTGTATATAATCCCAGCTTTCGGCACAATAAACTACCCCGCCCTACTATCGTCTAGGACAAAAACTACGTTCTTTTTATTTGATAGACATGGCAAGAATTGCCAATCTTGAACAGGCAAGATGCCTGTTCCACAATAAATATGGTCGAGGTCTAATAGACATCGCAAGAATTGCCAGCTTTGAACAGGCAAGATGCCTGTTCCACAATAAATATGGTCGAGGTCTAATAAATTGGAAAGTTCCCAAGTTCGGGTTGAAAATAGTTTTAATATGGCCTGTCTTGTTGCCGTCATGAAATTTTTATTTAATCAAGTAGATTTTACAGTTTGTGGCGGTTTGATTCCGCCACAAATTACCGACATTTCATCCCCAGACTAAGCAATTTGAGTCAGAGGCATGGGCGATGGACTGAATTAAAATGTAAAAGGCATTTTTTGTTTACTCCGTTTTTTAGTTTTAAGCTGCTCGTACTCTATTTCCTTAAGCTTCTTAGTAATGAGACTAAAGTATTCTTCGAGATAAGATTCCAAAGTAGTAGTTTCTTTGGGGTCTATTCCGAAGACGCTATAAACTTGATCCATCGGAGCTTTCAAAGGTTTTCCGGCCGCCAAAACTTCGGAAAAAGCCAACCTGTCAGCTACGTTCCAACTCCACTGAAAGAAGCTAGCAAATTGACGAGTAGCCTTCAACAAAGCATCTGGGGTGCGGGTGATTTTGGCTTGTTTGCCAGATAGTCGTTCGCATAAGCGCACAATTTCTTCCGCATCCCAAGCGCGAGTACCCACCATCGGAAAGCTTTTTTTCTCTGTTTCGGGAACAGAAAGAGCCCGAACTGCAAATTTAGCCACATCCTGAGTGTTCATGTAGGCAAGGGCTGACGGCTTGTTGGGCAGCCAAACTCCTTGACTATCCAAAATCGGCATTGCATACAAGCTTAGCAGTCCTTGCAAAAAGCCACAGGGTCTCAAGATTGTGTAATCTAGACCGGATTCTGCTAAAAATAGCTCGGTACAGTGCTTAATTTCTAACAAGGGGACTTGGGGATATTTCTCGGCATCAAGAAACGAAAAAAAGATGTAACGCTTGACGCCTGCTGCTACTGCTGCTTGAATCAGCGATACTTTTCCGTCCCAGTCTACTCTTTTGATGCTGACAGAATCTGTCGCGCTGGCTGTTGCTGCATCGATGATCGCTGTTACGCCTTCTAGTGCAGAAGTCAGGCTATCTGGTTGGCAAAGGTTTCCCGGTACAATTTCTGCGCCCCATTCTTTTAAAAATGCAGCTTTTCTGTAATTTCTGACTAAGCAACGCACCTGGTAGCCCTCGTCTAGGGCGCGGCGGGCTATTTGGCGGCCGAGTGTGCCGGTGGCACCTAAAATCAATAAAGTCATTTAGGGATTAATTATGAATCTTAAACTTTCAATAAGATGGTATCAGGTTTTTGTTAAGTTTTTATAACAAGCTTAACAAAAACCTGAAAAGTTCTCATTTTGGGGGTGAGACCTTGGGCAGAAGGCTGGCTGTGGACTTATCGATCGATCCCTGTAGGGACTAAGGCATTGCCGATTCGTGTCAACTTAACGTCAAACCCAGTCAGAGACTGCTGTTTGACTATTAAGCCGAGATCCCCCCTAACCCCCCTTAAGAAGGGGGGAACAAGAATCTTCTCAAAGTCCCCCTTCTTAAGGGGGATTTAGGGGGATCAAGACTCAGGTAAAAACCAGATTTCTCAGGGCTTTCAGGCTTAAGTTGACACGAATGGCATTGCCGTGTCCCTACTTCATGAACCTGGGATACGGTGTAACTGACAAAAAACTTATTCTTCGCCGCCTTGCAGTTTTAGGAGGAGGAAGCCTCCACCGATACCCACAAGAATTAGGGAAAAGGACAACAAGGCTGCATTTAAAATTTCAGGATTCATGGTTTTATATGTCTAATTGGACGATCGCATTAAACAAACATAATATAATTTCGGGCAACCAGCTACAGGAATGCTAAAATTTTATTGCTAAAACTGTTTTTGATTTCTGGAGAAAATGCCTTGATGCTCGATCGAGGATTGAAACTAGCTGTAACTCTGGGAGATCCGGCGGGAATTGGCCCGGAAGTGATTCTCAAGGCTTTGGCTGATCCTGTGGAGGCTTCTGGGGCGTGGACGATCGGCTCTCGGACAATTTTGCAGCAAACTTATGAGAAATTGCGATCGCTAGATCCATCCGTAGCTTTGGCAAATCCCGACACATTAAATATTATCGATGTCGAAACCGATAGCAAGTGGGGCGAAATTATCCCTGGTGTTGGTAATGCAGCGAGTGGGGCTGCTAGCTTTGCTGATCTCGAAAGTGCGATCGCCCGTACCCTCGCTGGTGAATTTTCGGCGATCGTGACTGGGCCGATTTCCAAAACTTGTTGGCAGGCCGCTGGTTATAATTATCCTGGACAAACAGAGCTTCTGGCAGAAAAAGCGCGATCGAAACGCTTCGGAATGCTGTTTGCCGCCAAGTCTCCCCACAGCAACTGGATGCTGATTACTTTACTCGCTACCACACATATTCCTTTACGTCAAGTCCCCGATGCTTTGAATCCAGATTTGTTGACCGAAAAACTGGAATTGCTGATCGAGTGTTTGCGGGAAGATTTTGGGCTAGAAACACCGAGAATTGCCATTTCTGGCTTAAATCCCCACAGTGGGGAAAATGGGAAACTGGGAAATGAAGAGCAAGACTGGATGATACCGTGGTTGGCAACTCAGCGCGATCGATTTAGCCAAGTGCAGTTAGATGGGCCCATACCGCCGGATACCCTCTGGGTTAAACCGGGTAAAGCTTGGTACGGTTTGGCAGAACCAGCTCACGACGCTTATTTGGCAATGTACCACGACCAAGGTTTGATTCCAGTAAAATTGATGGCTTTTGAGTTAGCAGTTAATACTACAATTGGTTTGCCTTTTGTCCGCACCTCCCCCGATCATGGCACTGCTTTTGATATTGTAGGTAGAGGGATTGCCGATGCTTCCAGCATGAAATCTGCATTGGAGCTGGCGAGGGAGTTGGCCAGGAGGAGATCTATAGTTAAATTAGGGCGATCGGCGAAATACTGAACGAAACTGGATAATCAGCTCTCAGTCCGTTTATTACGATCATCAAAAGTGATTGTCCCTTGTATTGTATGGCAAGGTGGTAATTTTTTTAAATTAGCTCAAGTCAAATTCGGGTGGCAAAGTATGGCAAAATTTAATGTAGACTCAGGGGAAATGAAGCAAGTAGAAATAGTTGAATCTGATGCCACAAATTCGGCAATTCCTAAAGCTAGCGAGCAACTTCAGGAGCTAATGAATATGCTCGCTGAATTGCAGTTATTAAAATTTAAAAAAGAATCTAACAAGCTTGATTTAAGGTGTATAGAAATGTCTAAAAATAAAAATGAGGGTCAAGAAACTGGGCAAAATCAGCACTTGTCTTTTTTGATAGAACCACCTGCTATTGTCCCCGAAATATTGAACGAAGAGCGAGAAATAGCAGTCAGAAAAAAAGTTGACGAGGAGCGAGTTTCATCTAGAAAAGCTCAGCTAAAAAAAGATGATCTGCCATCGGAAGAAGAATTAGAAAAGGCTGTGGACAAGTTTAAACGGTTGCAGCAATTACTATTTGAACGGGATTTACCTGAGTTTTATGATAATGTTTTGAGCGTAGAACAAAGATTGACAAACTTTGAAAAGCTGATTGCTGACCCAGATGAGTTGCTCAAATTATTGACACCATTAATTCCTGAGTTGCTGAGTGGCCAAGTCCGGGAGTTAAAGTCTGAATTGAGAGAGGCGATCGCACCTGATGGTAGTCTGAGAATTAATCAGAGCGAAGTAGAGGCAAAAGTAGTCGAGCTACAAAATCAAATCGCTATGCTCTCTCAGCAGCGAACCCCCAATGCAGAAGAGTTAATCAAAGGGCTGATTCCGATCATTAGCGACTTGCTCAGTCGTAAACTAGAGGAGTCGAAGTTAGATGTAGACTCTACAATTGTACCCGCAGTTAATGAAGTAATTAACCACCAAAATGGACTCGAAGAAAAAGTATTAAATATTGAAAATCAATTTGCTAACTTTCGGCAGCGTTTCCAGCACCAGCCGGAAGACATAGTTAAACAACTACTGCCGATCATTAGCGACTCGCTGAATCGGAAAATTAGTGAGTTAAAATCTGAGCTGATTGACGCTGTGACACCCTCAGCACAGGTAAGAATAGCTTGGGTGGAAGTCGAAGAAAAAGTATTAAATATCATCGAAGAGAGGCTGATCGGTCAACAGCCACAAATCCAGAAACCGGAAGAGATAATTTCGCGGGTGATGCCAGTAATCACGGAGTTACTGAACGGCAAAATAGAGGAGTCTAAATTAGAGTTGGCAGCGGTTATCGAAGCTTTGATGCTAGGTAAAAGCCATCAAGAAGCAATTCAAGTGCAATTGCTAAATGTGGAAAATAAATTTAATATTCTTCAGAGAAAGCAGAATTCTCAGCCGGAAGAAATAATGGCAAGGCTGATGCCGTTAATGATCGAGTCGTTGAACCGGAAGATAGATGAGACTAAGTTGGAGGTGAGGGAGGCGATCGCACCAGGAATCATCGCAGCTTTTCAAAACAGCGGCATTGAAGCACAAATCTTAAGAAATGAGCATCAAATTGTCGAATTTCAACAGCAAACTATAGCCGAGTTAGAAGGGTTGATGGCAAGGATCATGCCAGGGATTACCCAAATACTGTCGGACAAAATCAGCGAAGCAAGGCTAGAGATAGAAAGTGCGATCGCCCCAACTGTTGATGCCATTATTCAAAATAAAAGGATTGAAGAAAGACTGGGGAAAATCGAACAAAAGATTGTGGCGATCGAACACCGGATTTATGAATCTACGGACTTGTTTACAGATTTATTGAAACCTTTGATTGACGAACTTATGGTCGGTCATCACAAGCAATTAGAACAATCTGTAATCGAATCAATTTTACCTTTGTTAGATGAAGTTGTCAATTATAATTATCAACTCAATGATAAAGTGGTGAATCTTGAACGCCAACTAAATAACGCTGAATGGGGTGGCAATGATGAAGCATTAGTTGCCAAAATCAAAGCCATATTTCTGGAAATGATGCTGGAAACCATTAACGAGTCAAGAGAGGCATTTACTGAAACAATAGCTCCGATCATCGATCAAGTAATTAATACTAAAACTAGAGAAAATCCGCACTCAATGGGAGTGGCTATATCGCCAGCAATACCTGTGGGAATTAGCCAAAGAATAACGGAATCGCCAGATGAGATTGCACAGGCTCTAGCACCGGAAATGGCCTCCGCTGTTAGACAACAAATTAATCTCAATCGAGAAGCAATGTCGGATGCGCTGTACCCAATTATCGGCAGTACGATTTTGAAGTACATCGCTGAGACAATGCAGGAGATCAATGAAAAAGTCGAACAAGCTGTCAGCGTTGAGGGAATTACCCGCAAAGTCAAAGCTAGGTTACAGGGGATTTCGGAAGCAGAATTGCTGATGAAAGAGACAACACCATCGACTGTTAAAGCTGTATTTTTAATTCAAAAAGACTCTGGCTTGGTAGTTGCAGAAGTGCAGCAATCTGAGCAGGAACAGCTAGAATCGGAAATGGTGGCGGGGATGCTGACTGCTATTCGCTCTTTTGTCAACGACTGTATATCTCAGTCGGGAAATATTGCAGAAATTGATGCCATAGAGTACGGGACATCTACGATTGTATTGGAAGTAGCAGGTTCCTGTTATTTAGCGGTAGTGATCCAAGGAGAAACTCGCCAATGGTTTAAGTACAAAATGCGAGCAATATTCAAAAATCTTGTTCAAGAATACGGGAACAAAATCCAATCATTTAATGGAGATCCAACAAGTATCCCTGTTGAAATAAATTCGGAGTTGCGGAAATTAATCGATACGGATGTAAAAGTTAAATCCAGTAAGCCTAAACCGTTATTAATACTGGGTTTGGCAGCTTTAGGTTTAATTGTCGTACCTTGGGGGATTCATCAATACCGCAGTGGAGTTGAAGGCAGGTTAGAAGCTGATACAAATTTAGCTTTACAGTCTGCTCCCGAATTATCGGTTTATCGCCTCAACGCAGATGTGAAAGGTAAAGTCGCGCAGTTGTCGGGACGAGTACCGAATCAAAAAATGCGTTTGAGAGCCTCGCAGATAGCTCAAAAAGTTGTTCCACAATTAACAGTAGAAAATAAGATTATAGCCGTTGAAGTACCTCCTGATCCGGTGTTGGTCGAGGCTGATGTCAAGCGGACAGCGGCTCTTTTGAATAAAGTAGAAGGGATTAACATTTCGACTCGTTATGCAGGAGATAAAGTGACCATAGAAGGTAGTGTGAGCCGATCGACTGATGCTCAGAAAGTAACTGAAGCGTTTGCAAAAATCCCTGGGGTGAAGTCGGTCACAAATACAGTGGGAATAGGAACTAAACCGCTGTCAAAGGCAATGGAAATTCAGATTTACTTCGGTGTGGGTGGTGCTAGTTTGTCGCCGAAAGACGTCACACAAAAGATTAATAAAGTCCAGGAATTTATGGCTGCAAATAAAGGGAAGAATTTGAGGATCGTTGGCTATAGCGATTTCAAAAGCAATCCTGGGGAAAATCAAAGATTGGCACTGGAGAGGGCGAAAAATGTGAAGGTAGCTTTAGTAAATAAAGGGATAGATGGTGACAGGATACAAGTTGCTTCTACTAAGAGTCGTCCCGAAGGTGTGGCGGAAAATCAACCGCTTTGGCTGAGGAGAACAGTAATTTTTGAAGTGGTAAATTGAAATTGGGAATTCGATCGGACACTCCTTGGGCAATAGACCTCTCCCAAAAAGAAATGGTTGACCGATCGCTCTATACCGCCTTTCGCCGGCTACAAGCTCGTATTTTTCCTCTCCCAAGGGACGAACTAATAACTGATGAGTACACTCGCGTTCGGATAGGAGATTTGTACGATTTGATCGTGGGAGAGTCGGAGGGGGTTTCGGTGTCTTCTCTGACTGTTTCTGGCCGAGGGGAGTTAATCAAAGTTCGGGGAGAAAATTTGGTTTTAGCTCAGGGTATTTCCTCTGAAGATATTGATTTTTGGGCAGTGGTGGCAGATGAGCTAGATCGGATAGAGGCGAGGAGTAGGGATTGGGAGCTAACGGAACCAGACACTGCAAATGGTTTAGGGCGCTGAATCGCTGGAAATATCGCTCTTTTGCCAAACTGGACAGAATTGAGTGATTATGCAGTGGAGTATGCGTTGGGATATGATTTTTTTAGCTCCCTTCAGAGGTAACAATATGGCTTGGCATTGGAGACAATCTAGGCAGATGTTGCGGCGCTGCCGAATAAAATATCCAGTCTTAGCTCTGTTAACAATTGCTCTGGCTTTGTTAGCTACAGTTGCGCCCGCCCGTTCGCGCATCGCCCCTACAAGAGTGGAAGGCGGTGTATCTGTTGCAGTAGAGCGATCGCAGTTCATACCAGAGAAACTGGCTCAGCAGCAGGAAGCTACACCGTCACAAAGCGATCGCGCTGCTGCTCAAAGAGCTTTTGACGAAGCGCTACAACTATCTCAGCAAGGGACGACAGAATCTCTGCGACAGGCAATTCAAAAGAATGAAGAGGCTTTAGGAATCTGGAGAAAAATAGGCGATCGCTACCAAGAAAGCGCGACTCTCAATAACATCGGTAATACCTACAACTCCCTGGGTGACAAACAGAAAGCCCTAGACTACTACAATCAAGCACTTTCATTATCTAGAACGTTTGGAGAGCCGTTAAACGAAGCGCACACGCTTTATAACATCGGTGAGGTTTATGGCAACCAAGGCGAAAGGCAGAAAGCACTAGACTACTACAACCAAGCCTTGTCGCTCTACCGAGCTGTGAAGGATAGAGCAGAGGAGGCGAAAACGCTCAACAAAGTTGGCTTGGTCTATTACAACTCAGGAGAATATCAGAAGGCTATTGACTACCTCAATCAAGGACTTGCAATCTATAAAACTATAGAAAACACTACAGGTATTGCTGATACAGTTGGGAACCTGGGCAGTATTTACCTAGAGCTAAATGAATATCAAAAAGTGATCGGCTTTTACAATCAAGCATTATCAATTTACCAAGCTACAGGAAATCGTGCTGGCGAAGGGCGGATGCTGATCAATATGGGTGTGGTATATATTAATCTACGAGAGACACAAAAGGCATTAGAACGCTTGACTCAAGCTCTTAAAATTTGGCAGGAGTTGAAAGACCGTCGCGGTGAAGCGTTTGCTCTTGGTAATATTGGTAATGTTTATAAAAACTTGAGCGAGTATGAGCAAGCACTCAACTATTACAATCAAGCCATCTCAATTTTTCAGGCTATAGGAGAGCGAGATCAGGAAGCTTACTCCCTCAATCAAATTGCTTTAACCTACCAAGACATGGGCGAGATGCAAAAATCTCTTGAGGTCTACAAGCAATCACTTGCAATACTAAAATCCATTGGGAACCGTGCTAGGGAAGGTGTCACGCTTAATAATATCGGCAATACTTATACAAATATTGGTGAGTATCAGAAAGCGCTGGATGCTTTTACTCAAGCGCTGCTGGTATTCCGTGATATTAAAAACCCTTGGTTAGAAGCCAAAGCACGGAGTAATATTGGCGGTATTTATCAGATTTTAGGTGAAACGCAGAACGCATTAGATAACTATAACCAAGCCTTGTCTCTCCATCAAACTGTCGGCGATCAGGAAGGAGAAGCAATCGTTCTAAACAATATTGGCGTTATTTACAATATTTCAGGTGATCAGCAGAAAGCGATTGAATACTATAACCAAGCCTTGCCACTCCATCGCTCTGTGGGAAATCGTTACCAGGAAGCTCTTACGCTTAGCAATATAGGTAAAGCCTACGATGATTTGGGTGAATTTCAAAAAGCGCTCGATCGCCAAAACCAAGCTCTTTCAATCTGGAAAGCAATAGGTGCTCGCTACGGGGAAGCTTCCTCACTCAATAATATTGGTGCAGTTTACAGGTCTTTAGGCGAACCTCAGAAGGCGCTCGAATATTATAATCAGGCACTTGTTCTAAGACGAGCCACAAGCGATCGCTACGGGGAAGCTTTCACCCTCAAAAATATAGCAGGTGTTGAGGCAGCGCTTGGTAATCTCAACCAAGCTCTAACTCAAATAGAAGTGGCGATCGCAATTATTGAAAAGCTACGCACTAACATCGTTAGTTCGGATCTGCGTACTTCTTATTTTGCCTCAGTGCAAGCTACTTACGGACTTAACATTGACATCCTAATGGCATTGCACCGACAGAACCCCAACGCTGGTCACGACATAGCAGCATTTGAAGTCTCAGAACGCGCCCGTGCTCGCTCTCTGATCGAACTCCTGAATGAAGCACGTGCCGATATTCGGCAAGGCGTAGATCCAGAACTGCGCGACCTTGAACGTCAAATTCTACAGAAACTCACTGCAAAAATACAATATCAAGACCAACTACTCAAAAATCAGCATACAGAAAAACAAGCAGAGACTATTAGAAAAGAAATTTCTGAACTAGAAACGCAACTGCAACAAGTGAAGGCGCAAATTCGTACTGCCAGTCCCCAATATGCCGAATTAACTCAACCACAACGCCTTAACTTCAAGGAAATTCAACAGGTAGTAGATGCTGATACTATCCTCCTATCTTACTGGCTCGGTGAAGAACGCAGCTATGTGTGGGCAGTTACCCCCACATCTATTGCTGTTCGTGAACTCCCCAAACGTGCCGAAATCGAAACCGCAGCGCGGGAATTCTACAACTATTTGACAGTACCAAAGCTGCGCTATACGGCCGATGCCGAAGAAAAAGCTGCTACCCTAAGCAAAATAATTTTAGCCCCCGTTGCTGAACAATTGCAGCAGAAACGCCTGCTGATAGTAGGCGATGGCGAACTGCAATATATTCCATTCAGTGCCTTGCCAGTGCCGATGTCGCCAACAACAGCCAGCCCCAAACTCTTAATCGCAGAACACGAAATCGTCAGCTTGCCTTCTGCCTCTACCCTATCTATTATCAGGCAGTCTACAGCAAATCGGGCACTCGCCCCCAAAGCTGTTGCAGTGCTCGCCGATCCGGTGTTTGATGCTCAAGATAAGCGAGTCAAGGCATCTTCCAATCCTCAGACATCGCCTCTTTTAACCCCCAATCTCACCAGGGTTACTGAAAGTGAAGGTGAAACTTGGACTCGACTTGCCGGGACTCGCAAAGAAGCGGAAATAATTTTATCTCTGGTGGCGGATTCAGAGGAAATGCAGGCATTTGATTTTGACGCTAATCTCGACAAAGCCGCCGATTCTGTGTTAAGTAACTACCGGATTGTGCACTTCGCTACTCACGGCTTCTTCAATAGGAAGAACCGTCAGATTTCAGGGATTGTTTTATCTCTTGTAAACCAGCAAGGTGCATCACAGAATGGCTATCTGCTCACACCAGCTATTTTTAACTTGAATTTACCTGCTGAATTAGTTGTGTTGAGTGGCTGTGAAACCGGAAAGGGAGAAAATGTTAAAGGGGAAGGAATTATAGGGTTGACAAGGGGGTTTATGTATGCTGGTGCGAAACGGGTGATGGTGAGTTTGTGGAGTGTGAGTGATGAAGAAGAGACATCGGAGCTAATGAGCCGATTTTACCAGAAAATGCTCAAAGATGGTTTGCCAGCGGCGCGGGCGTTTAGAGAGGCGCAATTGTCTATGATGCAAGAGGGGAAAGAGCCTTATTACTGGGCACCTTTTATCCTGCAAGGCGAATGGCGGTAGGGATAACAGTATGAAATGCTGAGCCGCGATCGCCTCTCTCGAATTGATCGTTATGTCGTAGATCAAAGAATCCCCGTGCGTTCACGCCGAGGAGTGTCAATCTGCTTCACCAATCAGCGTGAAAGCCGCCCAGTCTTTTGGTAGGGGATGTGTCTGTAATGGGTTCAATTAGAAAAATTTTCCCTATACGCATTGCTATTCATTTTCCTATGTAGATTACAAAACAAAATCTTCTGATGCAATATCAGCTAATCCAATTTCTCCTAGTAAATCAGCCCACTCCTCAATGAAATTTTGATCTTGGGGAGCTTTAAGGCGAAGTTCGGCGAGACTTGTCAAAGCATCAAACCACAAACCATTTTCAGCATAAATGATGGCGCGATCGTGTTCCTCAGTCACCTCTTTTAACTGATTCTGAACTGCCGAACTTAGCAACTCTCGCCTCACCTCTCCTTTGACAAATTTATCCCCAGTCCTGTTAGCTGGATTACAAATTACAGAAAACACCCATTTGTATGTTTTACCAATCTCTAATGTTTTGGCTATAGTAACTTTGGTAATTCCAGATGTCTTCGCCAATGGTAAAGCAGTGCTATAAACTAATTTATTCTTTTCATCCAGCAGGACAAGCTCTGCTGAGCGATTGTTTACAGCAGTATAGGGAATATAAAACCAAAGAGTCGGATGCTCTGAGATCGTTAACCCTATATTTGTATCTGGAATCAAAGCTGTGAGTGGTTTTTTCACCATTGGACAATCCCCGCGACTAGCCCCACCAGTCCGGTAATCAGAGTGAGTAGACCCATGTCTCCGGGAACCAGACGGTTTTATGGTAGGCGTAACAAAATGTACTCGTTTTCTTGTTCTATTTTGACCAATAGAAGTATTGTTAAATAATTCGCCTGTGGCAGACTGTGCCACTAATTCTGGATAGATGCTAGTCAAACTAAGGATTACCAAAGAAAGCCCTAGTTGTATTCTCTTTGTTATCGAGGTCATAACTGCCTACTTGTTAATACTCTGTAAACTCTGATAATCCATCCACTTACGATCAAAGCCAATACCGAGGGAATAAGTGGTATCCAACTGCCTTGGATTAATAAAAGTATAAAGCAAATTCCCGATAAAGTAATCGTAGCAACTGTTAGTGCCACGCTCCCCTCCAAAAGTTTGCGTCGGCTCCAAATTAGTACGCTTCCCACCAATGACCAACCCCAAATCCAGAGAAATTCACCCCATTGCGGCCAAACACTTAACAAGTGACGATCGTCCACAACTGCACTAATAATTTGGCTCACCATTTGCGCTTGAATAACTACTCCAGGCATTTTCTCGTAAGGTGTAAGGTGAATATCAGGTTCAGAATTACTTGGGTCGGTAACACCAATAAGAACGATTCTATCTCTGATTGAATTCGGATCGAATTTATTATTTAAAACCTCTCTAATGCTAATTCGCGATGTTAAGTTGGAAGTCGAGCGATAATTCAGCAAAATTTGGTAATCCCTCAAATTTGTTGTTCGATAGCCACCTGCACGAGAGGGTCGATCTAGATTGGTTTGCAAAGGTTTGAATACAACCTTACCTAATTTGGGATATTGAGTATCTGTAGGCTCAATTCCATAGCGCTCTTGTAAGTAATCAAGTGCCACTCGCAAACTAAAAGAATCATTAGTGCGACAAGGAGAATTAATGTCTGGGCTTAAACGCAATAAGTGTCGGCGAATAACGTTGTCAGAGTCATGGACTAGATCGCTAAAGCCCTGACGATCTATATTAGAAACCGAAGGCGGGGGCAAAACCCCAGGGTCTTTATCATCCTTAACTTTACAGACGACGATCGCGCGGTCGTTTTGTAACTGTTTTACTAATTCAGAATTACCACTTGCTATGGGGCGATCGCGATAGATATCCAGACCAATAACAAGAGGCTGGTATGCTTCTATCTTCTTCAATACTTGAGCGATAATCCCATCTGGTAGTGGAAAGCCGTATTTCTTAATATCTTCAGTATTGGCTTCAATTAATACCAGTCGGGGGTCTTCTCCTTCATGGGGTCGCAGCCTCATTATTGTGTCAAAAGCCTTCAATTCTACTCTCTCTAACCACCCTATTTCTCGCAATCCGATTACAAAGCTAGTTGCTGCCAAACTAGCTAGTAATGCAATACGAAGTTTAACCCAGTTTGACTTAATAAGGCGATCGCCCTTCTTCGCATTCCCTAGTTGCTGCCAAGTTGGAGGAACTTCTGCCGGATTCTGGCAAATTACTGGTAGCCAAGTCACCCCAGGCCAAACTTGCTCCCAATCTTCGAGACGATCGCGCGATCGCCTCACAGATGTCTGCAATGACTGACCGCTAGCATATTCAGTAAGAAACTCCTTCAAAAAAGCTTGTGCGATCGCATCAGGCACTTCTTCCCGCATCGCGATCGCAACCGGAATATACAAACCCGCTTGCGCTAAATCCCGTACTAACCCCACACTATCGCAAGAGTTAAAAATAGCTATTTTCAATCCTTGACCAATAGCTTCCCGTAGAGAATTTCTGAAATCTAAAACTTCTAAACTACTATTTTCATTAATATAAATTCTCCCGCTTTCTGCCACCCTTTCACTATGCCCAGAAAA
Source organism: Tychonema bourrellyi FEM_GT703 (assembly GCF_002412335.2). Taxonomy (GTDB): domain Bacteria; phylum Cyanobacteriota; class Cyanobacteriia; order Cyanobacteriales; family Microcoleaceae; genus Microcoleus; species Microcoleus bourrellyi. The sequence continues at coordinate 7,550 of NZ_NXIB02000002.1, read as the reverse complement.
GAGAAATATATCCCAACCTATTTCGCTTCTAAGCTGCTTCAAGAAATCTTGAGGCTGAGGTTCATCAAGAAATATAGCTTCAGCACAAGACAAACGCTCAACCTCTTCTCTATCAGTCTGGACATTAATACCTGTACTATCTCCAAGAACACCTAAAATGTGGGCTTTTTCCTTGCCGAGCGCTGTTTTATTCAATACTTTAGCGCGTCTAAACTCAGAGGAAGTCAAAGCTATTTCTACATCACTACCATTCTCATCCTGCAATAAATCCCAAACGTGCCAAGGCAATTTCCAAAGCACAGTATCTGGGTTATTAATTTGGAGAATTATCCTAATTTCACCCCTTTTATTACTTAACTCCTTCAGCATTCCCTCCCTAATTGGCTGCCAAGTACCTCCTGACATCAGCCAACTTTTCATCTCAGCTTCTAAACTGCGAGCTAATCGACGACAAGCTGACACCCCCTCACTACTAGCGCGGTTTGTTGTTTGTCCGATTTCAGAAACTGAATAATCGTTTTTAGAGCGCATTGAATTAGGGACAGGAGGCTTTAAAGTCAGGTAGGCTGAGTGCCAAAGTTCATAAAAAGCCCGAACTTTTAAATTTCCCGGTAGTCGGCCGCAAATTTCTTCAGTGGGAGGCGCATTATCTGACCAAAATTGCAGCGAAATATCAAATCCTTCGCTAAAATCTCCCACTCCTATTTTTAAAACGGCTACTCGGCTCATTGCTGCATTTCCAGAATAATATTTTCCTTAACTTAGATCGCAAAATCTTCTGTCACGCTAGTATTTTCCAGAGATATCTTGATGCGAAAGCGACTACCAATAGGAAAACTATGGCGCAACTGGATGCAGTCATCGATACCTATACCTTGAGAATCTGTTCTAGCTTCAACTTCTAGGCAAGTATCTCCTTCTGAGGAGAGGATAGTAAGTTTAAGCTGAGGTGGTAAAACTTGTCGATCGCCAGTTGGCTGCACTTGTATAAACACCTCAACTTCATTCTCAGATTTTGGCATTAATCCAACAATTAAGCTGACTGATGCAGTTCCTAATTGCATTCCTAAATCAATCAACTTGGCTTTTCTGACAGCCGCCTCCGGGTGATTGGGAGCAATTTTTCCCAAGGCGATCGCAGTTTGCCAACGAGTTTCTAGATCATTTGTACTGTGCAACAATTCAGTTAAAGCAGCAATAAGTTCTGGACTGTCAGTGCCTATTTCTCCTAATAAGTTAACAGTCTGGCGAAGGATGAGTTCCTCGGAATTAGTTTGCAACAAGAAAATTAATGCAGAAATTGCTGCTTCAGAGTCGCTACTTTGAGGGCGATCGCTATCTTTTGAACGAAAACCCGCTCTGGCTGGTGATGCTGCTGTCCACAGCGATTCTATAGCTTCCACAGTTTGCCACCCTGCTTGAGCTCTTTCTCCCCAAAAATTCCGCAACCGCTGGCTCAATTCATCTATTATTGTGGATTGTAAAGAAAATTCTTGTAAGATTGAGGGTTGTTCAATTGCCTTTTTAAATTCTAACTCATTCAATTGTTCTATTAAATAATCAAGCGGTAAAAGGTCTGCGATCGCCACCTGTTCTAACAATTCTTCTGCCTGATTATTTTTGATAAATCCTAATAATTGCACTGCGTCTAAACGCTCGGCAAACTGAACCGCTACATACCCGATTAAATCTTCCCTAAATTCCCCCGTTAAATTTAAAAATTGTTCTCCAGGCAACACAGGTAGACATTCTATACTACCCATTTCTGGCAAAACTAGATCGGTAGCATTTAATAAACCGCAAAGCGCTAGATTTGCACTATCTCCCGCCTGCAAATCCGTCTCAATTCCCATTGATTCTAAAAAACGGCTGACAGCAAAGACTGCAAGAGAATTTAGATAAACGCGCTTACCTTTTGCTGGCGAAGTCTGCTGTGCAGCTAAATGCTCTGCCCAACGGTGCGCGGTCAATTCTAAAGATACTGCGAATGGTGGCAAAATAGTGCTGGCAGTCATAGCTTTTCTCCTAAAAACTTTCTTTCATATTCTACTAAATTCTTTTCGATATCTGCTAAAATTTCATGGAGTAGCGGACGGCATCTATTCCTCCAATGAGTGTGAAGAGTTTGTTCATTAAGGTCAAAACTTTTCGCTAAAGAGCGCCAACTAATCTTTTTTTCAGCAGCAATTTTTCCTTCCTTGAGACTAACCCGCTCTCCGGGGCTAGTTAAGTACATAGCCTTTAACAGCGTTTGGCAGTTACAGGTTAAGCAAATTTTTGGGTGACAGCCACTTAATTTCTGCAAGTAATCCTGTTCGATGTAAAGTTCCAATATTAAGGCTTTTCTTTGAGTACGATCAGTCTGAGACTTCTCAATCAAAGATTCTATGCCATCCAACAAAGGTGCATTAAAACCGACATCGGGCAGAGTCTCTAAAAATGAATTTTTTTCATAAAATATGTCAGAAAATACTGGAGCATCCAGACTTAGTGGCAAAGGTTTAGTGCGATATAAGTCTAAAATTCGATATTTCAAATGACCATTAAACCAAATTACAAATTTTGTTCTGAGGTTCTCAGGATGTTCGCGATCGATATCGACTTTAAACTTAATGATAAAGACTTTGATATTAACTCTAACATACTCCAAAGTCTTGTTAAGCGCCTCCAGATAATCTGGATGAGGGCTTTTCATAATTCTCGGCAGTGTAGGAACCCTGGCTAACAAGCGCTCCATGTCTTGAGAGCGTGCCCCGCTAGGGCCAAGGACTCCTTGGATGAGTCGCCGCAACTGTTCGTCCCGTTCAGTCATACAAAGTCAGAAATTGAAATGTTCTCTTCAGTATGCAGCATAAGGGTTCTGGCGTAAAGACATCTGCGGCTTTTGCTGTCTCTGGGATGCCTGTCGATAAAATTTTTGGCAATTCTGCAATAATTTTTTGAGCTTATCCAGTACATATTATAGAAGCAGTTGGCCAACGAGCTTCTTCAACCTTTAGTTCAAAGTAAGAAGAGGAGTTCGACTTATGTCAGTTGAGCAGAAAGTTGTGCGTGCAGAAGTTCAAGTTTTTCTTAACAAACTAAGAACAGTAGATTTGGGGCCAATTGCCTATAAGCTAATGCACCCAGAAAAAGGTCGTGGCTGGACAAAAGCAAAAACAGTGAGGGCGATCGCGCGTTACATGGCATTTTTGGGACTCATTTACCTATATCCCGATCGGCCGTTTGTCCCCACCCAGGAAATAGATGCCGTTTGGCACAATCACATTTTGGATACCACCAAGTATCACCAAGACTGCGAACTTTTATTTGGTCGCTATGTTCACCATTTCCCTTATTTTAGTCTGCGGGGTGAGGCGGATGAGCAAAATTGGCAGGCAGCTTTTGCTGAGACTCAAACTATTTTCAAGCAACATTTTGGCATCGCTCCTAGTGACAAACTAGATCGATCGAAAATCTGGCTGAAAGCTGAGGAGAAAAAAAAGGAAGGTGCTCGTTGTAGCAATCTTAAAGATTCCGATTCCAAGAAAACGGGAAATCGCCCGACAGTTGATATTAAAGCCGAAGTCTTGGCTGTTTTTCCTGAAGCTTTGAGTTAAGAATAAACGCGGATATCAAGTCTAGTTAAATAGACATGATTTCTGTTAATTGTTAATTTGTCGGTGGGGGCGGGGCGGGTTTACATAATTTGTCGATGGGTGACAAATATCTAGGCGAACCCGCCCCTACATCAATGGTAAAATGTGGGATAAAATTCATGGTAAAATATTCCCAGAAATTCGTAGGGGCGGGTTCGCCAAGATATTTTACACTCACGAATAATCTTGATAACCCGCCCCCACCCAACGAATAATCCCCCCACAATCATCCCCAAATCACCGTTAAATTCAATTAATTGTTAATTTGTCGGTGGGGTTGGGGCGGGTTTATTTAATTTGTCGATGGGTGTCAAATATCTAGGCGAACCCGCCCCTACAGAAGTGGCTGTGAAAAGCCAACCAATTCCCTTAAAGACGGGAATTCAAATTGGCTCTCTACTGACTGATAAACCTTGAATAAAAACGGTCATTCTTTCAAATTCCGGCAGCATTCCCAAGGCATTAAATTCTTCAATTGCTAAATTTGCCCAGTAGGTTGCTGTTGTTAAATCCTGTTGTTTTTTTGCTAGAAAAGCGAGCGATTCTTTGCAGTAGGCTTCCTGACTCCGATCTTGGTTTCGTTGGGCAATTTGCAAGCTTTCCTCTAATAACAGTCTAGCTTCATCAAAATTTTCCTGCTCGACAGCAATATCTCCTAGCCAATTTTTTGCTAAGGCGATACCACGCTCCCAGCCTATCTCTTGAGATTTTTTGAGTGTTTCTTGATAGTAGATTTTAGCTTGTTCATAATCTTCTTTTAGGAAGTAGACTTTGCCTTGGTAATAAGAAATATGAATGTGCTGGCGTTTTGATTTTTCGTCCTTATGCTGATTCATTTTTTCCAAAAGTAAAGCTTTTTTTAGCCATAACAGCGCCTTTTTAAATTGCTGTTTGCAAATGCGGAGAACAGCAATATTAATTGCTAAATCAATCTGAAAAGTGTGACTTTGATAATGGCGCAGTTGCCACGTTTTTTTGAGTAAACTTTCTGCTAATTCTAAATGTTTTGCCTGTCCCACGATCGTGAGAGTCCAAGCGCGATCGCACATTGCTTCGGCCGCAGTTTTCCAGTCTTCTCGGCTCTTCGCTGCTTCAATTAGCCATTCTGTCCAATCTAAGCGGTAACTCCAATAAGTTAGGCGATCGCGGTTATAACTATGAGCGTAAGAATAACCTTTTACCTGCTGCCAAAATTGTAGGAATTCACTGTATTTTTCTTGACTAATACACCAATCAATCACTACTTGAATATTTTCCCATTCAGCACTCAGTTCATCGTAATTGTTCCACTCTTTCCCATCTTGACCACCGTGTTTTTGGGAATATTTTAGATACCAGGAAAGCCAGCGTTCCCGCGCTGCTGCTTCAAAATCCGCGTTTATTTTTAATTCATTCAAGACGTATTCGCGAGTTAAGGAAATCATTTGATAGCGGTCTTCCTGATATTTAATCAAAGAAAGTTGCTGTAATTTGGCTAGAGCTTCATCAATGGCTTCTCCATCGCGATCGTTCGGGATAGCAGTTTGTATAATTGCCTCTTCTAAAGCGGGATGAGGGAATAATGCCACCGTCATTAATAATTGGTAAGCTAATTTTCCTCTCAGCGGTTGAATTGAACCTTCAAAACAAAAATTAGCGACTTCACTTGTGGGTGAAAGCAATTGATTTAAAACATTTTCCAGCTTGTAGTTTGCTGCTAATTGACCGACTACATAAACGATCGCTGCGGGGATGCCACTTGTTTTGCGGTAAATTTCAGAGGCTGCTGTTTCTGATAAAGTTATAGTTATAGCTTTCGCTTCAGCTTGTTGTTGAATGAGGTGTAACCCTTCATCAAGAGGTAAACTGTCAAGCAATATTCGAGGAAAATCAGTTTGAATACGGGTAGTAATCACCGCTTTTACTGTTATGGGTAAATCCTGCAAAAAATCTAGTACAATTTGTTGCTCATCAAGGGTTTCCAAATTGTCTACAATTAACAGAGTTTTCTGCTGATTTAAACTGTGGCGAATGTGTTTTTGCTGTTCGTTAAAGTCGGCAGGAATAGTATTAAGAGTGTCTAGGGTACGAGCGATGGCTTGGAATATATCTCTTAGTGTACGCTCGCGATTGGGGCGTTCGGAGATGCCTTGTCCACTTAAAAATTGTGCTTTAGCTGAGGTAAAGATAATTGCTTCAAAACTCGGAACTTTAGCATTTTGCTGGTTGGCATTTAGGCAGCGATAAGCAGCTTCTAATGCTAGAGATGTTTTTCCTACGCCACCACAGCCTTCAATACTAATTCGGCTGTGGCTATCAGAAGAGAGAAGCGTCATCAACCGTTCAATTTCTTGTTCTCTACCGATAAAATTGCCATCTTTACCCGGCAAATTTTGGCGCACATTAGGAACTTTGGCGGATTTTTTTTGCGTTTCTTCAGCAATTTCTTGCCAATTTAAGCCTAAAACATGGCAATAGGCTTTAAAAGCTGGCGCGTTAATCCCCAAACATTTTTTAGGAGCGGCAAAATTGCTCCAAGTACGGTAAGAAATGCCGTGAGCAAAGGCTGTGCCTTCGTCTATAAGTTTGGTAAGTATTTCAAAGAGTGAACCCTGTTGCGACTGTATGATTTTTTTCTTGATTTCATTGATATCTTGATGTTTCTCGACTCGCAAAAACTGCTCGAAATTTCTCACCCATCGTGGGTCATTTGCATTCCAACCTTTTGCCTCGGCATATTGGTTAATGAGCCATTGACTCGCTTCGATTAAAGGAGTGAAGTTATCTTCTTTTGCTACCCATTTCTTTTGATTGGCGTTCCTAGCTTGCTGAATTTGTCGGTGTCCTTGCTCGGAGGCTCTGAGAGTTGGCTGGCTCATACACAGTTCGGGATAAAAGTCAAGATCAGTTTTAGCCGGCTGAGGTGATCGTGACTCATCCAGATGAGTTAGCGAAACTGTTGGTGGAAGTGGTGCGATCGCCCTTTTTACTCAAGATATCTCAAAGTTGGATCTCAATTAATTTTGTCACAGAGGTTAATTCCAGATGAATAAATTGCAATCACTGACGGTAGTTGTGGCAATGAGCGCGATCGCCTCTCCCTTTCCCAGAGCGATCGCCTTTCCCAAAAGACAGGCGATCGCTCCCAAAAATTTCTCTATTTTCGATACTCCCAGTTCTTAAGCACAATCAGAAATAGTAGTGATCGCACTAATTGCGATCGCCATTTCTCCAGTTAGTTATTTACCAAACAAATAGGTGCGAAACTTATGGCAATTAAACAACAAGAGTTTTACTTAGTCGGAGAAGATACTGACGACAATGTTGCACTCGAAGCCGGACAACTTCAGGATTTATCTGGAGGATTGGCAACTCGCAAAGGCAATGATACTGTCAGCGGTTCCTCTGATGGTGAAGTTGTATACGGTGGCAAAGGAAATGATAGCATTGATGGCGGAGGTGGCAATGATTCCCTTCGCGGCGACAAAGATGAAGATACTGTGATTGGAGGAGATGGAGATGATTGGTTGTGGGGAGGTCAAGGGAATGATTCAATTGTCGGTGGTAGCGGCAATGATAGTTTGTATGGCGATCGGGGTATCGATACGCTAACAGGTGGCGATGGCAATGATACATTTTTTGTACTGTTAGATGATGAGATCATTGATTACATTACTGATTATCAAAATGGAGGCGATCGCATTGCTAGCGAGAATGGCATTTTGAATTTTGATAATAACTTCACTTTTAGTGCGGGTACGGGTGCTAATGGTGCTAGTAGTGGCGATACGGTGATGATAGATAAAAGTAGCAATCGGGCGATCGCGGTTTTCCTGAATGTTGCTAGTAGCACGTTTGCAGCTAGTCCGACACCAACACCGACACCAACTCCAACACCAACACCAGCCCCAACACCAGCCCCAACACCAGCCC
>NZ_NXIB02000029.1 GCF_002412335.2 Tychonema bourrellyi FEM_GT703 | reverse complement strand
CATCAGTAGCCCATCCCCCAATCCCAGTTTGCCCTCCATCGCCATATCTCAAACTCCTGTCACTAACAAGCCCAGCCCCATCCAGCAGCCCGCCCTGCTATTTCCAGCCAACAGCACACCCAGTGCAGCGCCCAATGCCGCACCGAATTCTCAAGGGCAAGTAATTACCATTCCCGCACCCCCAGAACTGCCAATTTCTGCCCCTTCCCAGCTTCCCCCAGCGAGGAATGTGATTCCCCCCGTGCCACCGAGACTAGGCCCAATCGCAGCACCACCCCTACCACCGTCCTTATCAGCCCAGTTCCCGACTCCCCAACAGCCATCAGCCCTTAGTCGCATTCAACCAATTCTTCCCCCCGCAAGTAGCGAACTCCCAGCCCTTCAAGATACTCAACCAAAATCCGAGTCAGACGACAAACAAGCGAGTGCGAGCAAAACAAATCGCACTTTATTTGATACAGTCCCTCAAGTTTCTGAAGCTAAAACTTACTTTGAGGAACGCTGGAAGCCGACCGAAGGTATGCAAGAAACTTTGGAATACAGTTTACAAATCGATGAAACAGGTTCTATTCAAAATATTCTCCCAATGGGAAAAGCAGCCGGAGATTATATCGATCGCACAAATATGCCTTTAGTTGGTGAGCCTTTTGTTTCTGCTGTATCTAATGGAAAACCCCCCAGAATTCGAGTTGTTCTCAGACCTAACGGTCGAGTACAAACCTTTTTGGAAGAAAGTAATTAAACCAATACTAGGGCATTGGGCATTGGGCATTGGGCATTGGGCATTGGGATCGTACACTGAGCGTAGTCGAAGTGTCGAAGAACCTTCTTCCTTCTTCCTTCTTCCTTTTTCCTTCTTCTAACTTTTCTTGCGATCGCAAATCTCTCCAATCCAATAGAAAACAACAATCCCGCCAAAACTAAAGAGAAAATCTTCAATACTAGCAGTACGATTTGGTAAAATTGCTTGTAGCATTTCTTCAGCAGCAGTGAAAATAGTAAAAATTGCTGGGCCGAAGGGAATGGGATAATTCAAGATATTGATCATCCGCTTGCTAATCGCTCTATGGCACAAAAAAGATGCAATTCCATACAAAACAAAGTGTCCGAGTTTATCAAAAGGCGGACGAGCTAAAGAAAAATTTGCTAATAGCCCCATATCTGCTACAAGCATGATGCTGAGGATAATTACCAAGTAGACAAAACAGGCAATAATCCAGAATTTTTTTGATAAAGTCATGGTGATTATAATATATCAAAAAGGATTTGGCTGGTGCCCCTTTTTCTGTGGGGAAGTTTTTAGCATATTCTGTTTCAAATTCTGACCACGGGATTAGTTCGGCCATTTTTACCCAACGGTTAAGGAGTGACAATTTTCCACATGAGGGGAGTTCAAAGTCGGAAGGTGAGGGAGTAGCAAGCTCAGCTTTTTTGTACACGATCGCAGGTGGTGATGCACGGGTTTTGACCTATTTTACCTGTTAATCTTGCACTTTTTTCTCGATCGCGCGATCGAAAACCTTTCGCGACGCAATATGCGATCGATTATTCACCAAACCCTAAGTATCGACAAATTAGATATATAAACCCGCCCTTTCTTCCTCCGATGCCCAATTCCCGATGCCCAATTCCCGATGCCCAATTCCCGATGCCCAATTCCCAATTCCCGATGCCCAATTCCCGATGCCCAATTCCCAATTCCCAATTCCCAATTCCCAACTACCGGTGAATTTCTCCATTCGGCATGATTGTACCGCCAAACTTCGCCCCCACTAAATTAGCAGTGCTCAAATCAACCCTCATCAAACTTGTGCGGTGCAAAATTGCATCCCGGAAATCCGTTTTCGCCAAGTAAGCATCAGTCAAATCAGCTTCACTCAAATTTGCCTGATTGAAATTAGCTCGACTCAAATCTGCCCTCATCAACTTGGCCCGACTCAAGTCCGCCATAACTAAATTAGCATTGCTCAACTTAACGTCAGGAAGAAATGCACCACACAAGTTAGTACCCGCGAATTCAGCATCAATTAATACAGCCCTTTCTAACTTGGCATTTGTCATTACAGCCCAAGAAAAATTTGTTTCAGTCAAATTTGCTTCAATTAAGAATACACCGTCCAAAATAGCTTCGCTTAAATTCGCTTGACTCAAATTTGCCTCCCGGAGAGATGCTTCTGTCAAATTTGCCCGACTCAGATTGGCTTTAGTCAAATCTGCACCTTGCAAATTGACACCCCGCATATCTGCACCTTGCAAATTTGCACCTCGCAAATTTGCTCCGTTAAACATCCGCTCCTGCCGCAAATTTGCACCCCGCAAGCACGCGCCGCGTAAATCTGCACCTTGTAAATTAACACCGCGCATATCTGCATCAGTCAAATTTGCATCGATTAAAACTGCCAAAGATATGTTCGCTCTGCGAAAATCGGCATTTTGTAAAGTAGCTCCGTGGAAGTCGGCATCGGACAAATTTGCTGAACTTAAATTTGCCTGATTTAAGTTAGCACCGCCAAATTTTACATTAGTTAGATTGGCACGCTGAAGGTTACTTCTATTCAGATATGCCATCGCTAAGTTCGCACCTGATAAGTCAGCATTGCTTAAATTTACACCAATCAAATCTGCACCATTCAGATAGATGCCTCTAAGATTCATACCTTGAAAGTCTAGTTCTCCTAACGTATATCGCCTTAAAAGTTCGCCAGCATTCATATTTTTTTGTGGTTGATTGAGTAAAATCTGCTAGTTTTCTATTTATGGAGTTTTAGTTTTCACTGACTATTTTAGTTGGTATAGCTCCCAACTTAAGTGCTACTAATTAATTATTTTTATCTACAAATTCTTGAGTCCACAGGATAGTTTTATTGCCTAACTCTCGCCCATAAATTTTCACATTATTAATGAATTTAGCTTTTAAAGTACACAGTTTTTTGTAAATATATGTAGCCGTATCCTGTTGATTTGGTGCTGGGGCAGACTCCACAATGACGTGTAGGCAACCGTCTTTAAATCCCGCTATAGCAGTAATTCCTTTAGGCTGTAGCAATTGATTGATCAAGATAGCGATCGCTTTTGGATTGCCTTGTTTTGCCATTGCCAGGATCTGCTGCTGGTTTGGTTGTTTATGGCTGGATTTATTCGGCTCTGTTTCCGAAGAAACATTTTGCTCAAAATTAGGCTGTGTTTCCAAAGTGGATTGTCCCCTTTCTTTTGACTCCAGTTCACTCAAAATTTTAATTAACTTGTAGGTGAATCCCTGAACTTCTCCTACATAATCTCTGAGAACTTTATATTTCCAGTACAAACGCTCCTCTGGACTTTCCGTAGAAAATTGTCTATTCAAAGCAGATTCTAAATCACTGAATATATTTTCTATCTTGGTAGTTGCAAAGTTAGCACTTTCAATTACTAAAGATTTAATTTCTTCTTCTAATCCCAACTTTTGTTTGATTGACTCGCTAATATTTATAGTAGCTGCCGACGGTACAGAAATTTCGGTAATTGTCGAATTTTCTTGATACTGCACTGTTTTTGGCAATTCATGTTTAAAATTATGAGTCAAACTATTGCTACTTATTTCTGCTTGTTGAAATTGTGACGGTTCTGCTACTCTGGGTACTAAGTAACTGTTTTGGGGGTCATCATGATAGTGAGCCGGAGCAGCTTGAATGATGTGAGTAATATCGCCAGTTTCCAAATAATTGCTTCTGCTTTCACTCTGATTGGCTTTTTCATCAACATTGTTGATTAAGCGCGTCTGATCGCAATCTTCGCTAGGAAAATCTTCCCTAGCAGCATCTTCGGCTCGATCGCGTTTTTCCTGTTGTATGTTGGCGTAACAAGGACTCATCGCTTTGATAATGACACTAGCAGAGGAGTCATTTTCATTGGTGTTTTCGAGATTGTTGACAGTTCTGTACAACTGAGATTCGAGTTCTACTAGGGTGGGACAGACGTTAAACAGTTGTCGCAGGAGAGTATCAAGTTCTTGGGTTTTTAACAGCAACCAGTCGCGATCGCTAAAAGTAAACTCGTGATAAAGAGTCGAAAAAATCAGGATTTTTGCCCTCAGCGGATTTGTTTGCTGCAAAATCTTTTGTCTGACATCAAATAAATTTCCGGGGTTTCTTTGACTTTCCTCATTGCTGGGGATTTGGGAGCTAAATTCGTCTTGAAAAGCTGGCGCATTCTGACCGCCAAATCTAGATATGCTTGTTTCTAAATTCGTAAAATCTTCAAATTCGTACAGTCTGCTAAGTTGACAGATGATTAGGTCGGCGACTAAAGCGTATTCAGTTTTTTTGTTAACCTTAGAAACTATATTATTTAAAACTGCTTCAATATCTTCTAATTTGCTATATTTGGCGCACATTTCTTGTATCAAAATACCCAAATCTGTGCTGGCGAGTTGTCTGACATCGTTTTCCCAGAACTCTTTACAAGCAAAAAATATTATTCTTTTAATGCGCGAGATATTAACATCTTGTTCCAACTCGAAAACAACTTCATCTAAAATAGATAAAGCTTTCATAGTTTATCCCCCCAAAAAATACCCTGTAAACGAATCGCACAGAAACAACTAAATTATACCACATTTGAAAGATGCAAGACTTTGATGCAATTGTAATTGGCAGTGGCCTAGACGGCCGTCTATGCTGAAACTGCTGCACTTATAAGGGTGATTGGAGGTTTTGCCGATCGGTTGATGGATATGAATCTGCGTGATCCTTGTGTGTGACGTTCGATCGATTTCGAGTGCTTTTTGCTCTCCGGTTTGAAAGCCGACAGAAATTTAGCGCCGGAAATCGCTTTTTTGATTGACCAACGAACGCGAAATCTCTCCCACCAGAGCGATAGGAGAGCTTCTTTATCAGACCTATACCAAATGAGCGCGGAGGGATTTGAATTAAAGCCTCGGTCTTAAATTACCAATTTCCGTCGTTCTAGCCATTTTTTGCACCCACTCTGAAAGTCCTGTTTTTGATTTGAGCGAACACTGAGCGACTTGCTATAGGCTGAGTGCATCAGTCAAATTCAGCACTATCAGAGTAGGGAGCGAAAGATGAGGGAAAAATCTAATCCAGTCACAGCAAGTACCACCACAGACTACCTTACGTTGAGGGACTAGAAACAGGTTATAGCGTTGAGTTTTTCGATCAGTTGGGAAACACTGTAGCAGTTGCGATGCTACCTGGAAGTTATTTGCGATCGCAATTCGTGTAGACAGACCTACAGTTAGACTTGATTGCATTCAACAGCAAACTCATGTACTATATAGCCGATATGTGAATTAAATTTCAAGTCTAACAGGGTTCAAAATATGGCAACCAGAATTCAGAACCTCCAAATAACTCAAGTAGTTGATGGCGACACCGTGAAAGTTGCTCTCCACGGCAAAATAGAGTCTCTACGACTGATTTGTGTCGATACAGAAGAAAGTTATTCGGGAGGCTCAAAACCTGTAACTGTGGCTGGGAAAGAAGCTTCGGAAATGGCCAAACAATACTTTGCGACAGAAGACGGTGGACTGGCTAAGGTTGATATTGAATTTGATACAAATGACCCGATCGCAGTTTCTGTAGAAAAACACCGCGATAACTACGGCCGCCTCCTCTGTTATGTACACAAAGGTGAAGAAAATTATAATCTCAAGCTGATCCAAGAGGGCTGGAGTCCCTACTTTTTGAAATACGGGCGATCGCGATTATATCACCGGTCAATGACTGAGGCAGAAACTGTAGCAAAAGCATACAATCTGGTGATTTGGAATCCGAACACAAACGCCAAAGTTCCATCTCGCAATTATGGTCATTTGTTACCTTGGTGGTCGATGCGAGGCTCAATCGTTGAAGAATTTCGCTTATCCCAAGCAACGGGAGGAGCCTTTTCTTTGAGATTGGATTATCCAAAAATTCTAGCAGCTTCTGAGACGGCTCAATCTATTACTGTTTTCTGCGATTTGCAGGGGGGAATTAATAAATGGATCGGTAATAATGCTCTGATTCATGCAGGTTCAGTATATCACAAGTTAGATTTGTGGATACCGGATGCTGAATCTGATAAAATGACTCCTTTAAAGCAGCTAATTGACAAGCATTATGCGGGTCTAGGACGTGGCTATGTGTACGTCAGTGGCAAGGTAGAAGAGTACAAAGGGAAGCCTCAAATAGTTTTGAAGGATATCAAACAACTTTCAGATTTTCCCCCATTTTGACCCCATCTATAGGGATTCAAATGTCGCCATAAAACCGTCTAAGGTGGAGCATTCTTCCATAAAATCCTCTGCGTCATTGACGTTTTCCACTTGATATTCCATGATACGTTGGCCGTCGCCTTTCATCTTTTTGGAAGAGAGAGGTGTTCCCGGATATTTTTCTGCGATCGCCTTGAACGCCTTAGAATGAATATCCCAGTCAGCCGCAGAACAGTTAATGGTTACACGCCACATAATTAAATTCCTCTTTGGGTTTGCTTTGCCAATAGTCTGAAACTCATTGTGACACGATCTGGTACAGGAGTATCATCATATAAATTACAATTAAGTATCTTCAACTTTTCTCTAGAGGGGCTAGGGCGTGTTTTCTCTCCCCAGAATTGCCTTAAATTGTAGGTTGGGCCCGTGTCACGAAACCCAACATTTTTCGTAGGTAGCCTTAAATTGTAGGTTGGGCCCGTGTCACGAAACCCAACATTTTTCGTAGGTAGATTTGTTGGGTTGCGCTACGCTTAACCCAACCTACAGCTATAGGCAAGAAAACACGCTCTAGGGGTGGCTATTATCTCAATAGTGCCGATAAATCCAGGGATTCTGTTGTTTGGAAAAAAGCTAACAGCCGATCGACTATGCGATCGACACCACCCCTAACATTAGACTCAACATTCAAAGGCATCACCGGATCATGCAACGATAAGCGTAACAAAAACCAGCCAGATTCGCTAGCTGAGGTGCAGGAAATCCGCAGCCCTTCGTAGTTATTGGGAACGATTTTCCAGTCGGGTTGCGTTGAGGCAAATTGTTGTAGTTGCTCAATTGTGCGATCGCCCAAAACCCTAAAATCATCCACACCAATTTTAATCCGAAACTCGGCACTTTCTTCCGGCTCTTGCAAATTGGCAATTAAATCAGGTAATGACTTATTTGCCAACTTAGATTTAGCCAATTCAATCAATAGTTTGCTAACCAAATAAGCGCCATCATCCAGAAAGTAATTTTCCTTCAAAGCTCCATGTCCAGAAGTTTCAATTGCCAACCATGATTCCTGTCCACTTTGATTGAGGCGAATCGACTCATCAATCACATTTTTATAACCCCGTTTAAAGCGATGATGAATCCCTTTTACATCCTGTTCGATGAATTGCGTTAAGCCATCGGAGGTAATCGAATCAGTGACAATGGTAGAGCCTGGGTGCTCTTGTAAAACAATCGCCGAAATCAAGGCAATTAAGCGATTGCGGTTGAGTTCCTTGCCAACTCCATCGACGGCCGCACTGCGATCGACATCCGTATCAAAAATAATCCCAAAATCAGCTTGATTAGCAATAACCGCTTGACAAATTGACTGCATTGCCTGTTTATCTTCTGGATTTGGCACATGATTGGGAAAAGTGCCATCGGGTTCAAGAAACTGACTACCTGTGGTGTCAGCACCCAAAGGTTTTAAAACTTTATCCACATAGAATCCGCCAGCACCATTCCCCGCATCCACAACAATTTTTAACCCGGTCAGTGGCCGCTCAAAATTATCGGGATGATTGACTGATTCGCGAATTTTACTCACAAATTGGTTCGCATAAACTGATATAAAATCATGTTTTGTAATGCTACCTGAAACTGTGGCTTTTTCAAACTCATTGCTTTCAGCTAATGCTAAGATATCTGTAATATCTTTTTTTTGTAAACCACCATTAGCGGTAAAAAACTTTAAGCCGTTGCGATTAAAAGGCAAATGGCTAGCGGTAAGCATAATCGCGCCATCGCAATCAAAACCAGGAGTAATCGTGCTCATAAACATCGCCGGGGTTGAAGCCATATCAAAGTCGTATACCAGGCTACCAACTGAGGTTATTCCCTCCATGACTGCTTGCATTAAAGTTGGCCCAGATAGGCGGCTGTCGCGCCCGATCGCAATTATCAACTTTTCCGCAGGTTTATGGACTTTTCGCACCAGCCAATTAACAAAGGATTGACCTAAAATTGTGGCAATTTCGGGGGTGAGGTTAACTTTTTCATCGGGAACCCCTTCGAGGGCGATACCGCGAATATCTGAGCCATTTTGGAGCTTTTGCCAGTTATAGTTTTGCATAATCTTTTTTTCACTATCCTCACTATTTGGATTGTAAACTATTTTGGAGCCAATCAATTAAACGATTTTTTATCTGTATTAATCGTTCATTTGAAATACTTCCTAAACAGGCATTAACAACCGATGATTGGACACTTGCTAATCGTCCGAGTCGAACAACAGAAGTAACCTTAAGACCAGTAGCTATATAGTCAGGATCTACTAAATGTATTATTTCGTCAAATCCCGCTGTGGATTGATCGATGCGTGAGGAAACCAAAGCGAGTAATAAATCAGGATGGCGACCGGGTGCAATGGCGATTACCAATGCAGGACGAAGTTTTCCTTGTTTCAAGTCAGCTTGAGGAAAACGAATTAATACAATATCACCTGGTTTCATGGTTGATAGATTTCTTCAGCATCTTCTAAGGAATATTCAATCTCATCATCTTCGCAGAAAAGTTGCATTAATGAAAAGTCTTGCCATTGGGTACTTTGCCAGTCCGTGTATTCTGATATTCCTATTTTTTGTTGGGTTGTTATAGATAGGATTAAGCTGGCAATTTGTTCGACAATATGATCTGGCAAACTATCAATCTGTTGATGTAGTTGTTCGCGAGTAGTGGAAGACATAAAGAAAATTTCCTCATCAAATTTGTTTATGGTCACAATACCGGATGTTGGCTGTTGATTCACCCATAACTTCTCCTCAATATCTCATTATAACAATATTTCTGAAGGTAAGATATTCTTCGTCGTCACGGTGACAGAGTTTTTCAATCCTGGGAATTGTAGCCCTATCACCGCTGAGATTAAGCTCTCATCTATGAGTCGCGCTCAACGCTGTAAATTGCAGCCAATCGAAACTCACCATGAGCGGGAACTTCAACAATATCCGTCGCCGCATTGGTCGTTTCCACGCAGATTAAACGCTGATAATCGCTATCATCGAGATCGGCCATATTTGCAGATATTTTCACCCAGGGATTCCACACGACGGCGGATTTACTACCAGAGGATTTAATGCGGATACGACGATTAAGACTGCTATCATCAATGACTAATTCATTGGGAACATCAAGATAAATGCGATCGACTTCACCAGTTGCTACCACTCCACCCACTTGAGTTTTTTCCACACCACCATCGGCTTTATCAAGATACTGGGTATTTTCCAATCCCAAAACCTGCACGCGGCTGATATCTCCTACTTGGAAATAGGTGTGGAAAGCTTGGGTGAGGGGAAAGGCTTTGTCGCCTAAATTGCGGGTAATTAATTCTACTGTGAGAGTGGTTCCGACGGTAATTGCGATCGCCAATTCAAAAGCTTGAGGCCAAATCGCCCTCGTTTCCTCAGTATCCTGAAGCCCCAGAATGACTTGAGTTGCGCCCTCTGGAGTAGTGCTGGTTGATACCACATTCCAGAGACGATTCCGCACAAATCCATGACTCGGACGCCCCAAGCCTTCGGGATCTGGGCCAAACCAAGGCCAACAGATGGGTACACCGCCTTTGATGGCTTTCCCCTCCGCATAGTAAGCTTTTTCGCTGAGGAACATCAAATCTGTGGTTTCGGTGGCTGGTTGGAAGGAGAGCACTTGGCCGGAATACACAGAAATCAAGGCTTTGGCTTGGCCATTGTCGATGTGAATCACCGGAAAACCACCATTTCCGGTGGCGAAGGTGAGATGGCCGGCAATGCCGTAGTCGGTGTTTAATTGGTCAATACTCATGCTGTTGGCCTGGTGTGAACTGCTTCATAATTATCCGATACTATGGTGGCTAGATTTTAAGGATGTCCATACTGTCTCCCTAGCGTAAACATCCGTTCTGCTACAAGCCCTGGTTAGCTGGCTGGGTGCAACTGCCGCATAAACTCCTGGTAAAACTGCTCATGTGAGCCTGAAAAATTTTCCATTCCAGTCTTTGTTAAATACCCACTATTCTTTTGAGTATGTGGATTTTTTACATAGCTGTAAATCACTTTTTTACACTCTGGATTCTCATGCCAGGTAATGTTGAAAGCTGCGTATTTTGGGAAAAACGTCATTTCTGAATACGCATCAATATGATCGTGAATCCACCAAGCTAATGCCGTCCAATCTCCTGTCTGCTCGTAATAAGGAATAAAGGAAGTCACAACAATACAGGCAGTTGCACCCATATATCCATCCTGATCTCTGACATCCCAGATGTGTCCGGCATAATTTGCTTCATTACTGGCGCAACTATATTGATTTTGATTTTCCGAACCTATTTTATTGACAGCACTAGCACGAAAAGCGGAACGGACGCTGATTCGACCGAGTGCATCTTGAAGTGGCTCAAGCACTTTTTCGCACAGATTTCTCCCTGCGGCAATTGCTAAATCTGGATCGTCCGGGATATTGGGAATGCTTTCAATTTGTGATATTTCCGAATACAGAAATTCACGCATAAAAAAACTCTTTGAAAGTTGTATACGTCCTAATTCTTCCAGAGATTTTACTGTTTGTGGTTTTTTCATGCTTTTAACACAGTTTTTATATGACGAATCATGGGCGTTTCCATCTAAATTTCCGATCTGATTCTTGAATTAAAACATCATTGATACTAGCTTCACGTCTTCGCATCAATCCATTTTCGGCAAATTCCCACTGTTCGTTACCATAGGCGCGATACCAGTCGCCAGAATCATTGTGCCACTCGTATTCAAAACGCACAGAAATTCTATTGTCTGTAAAACTCCACAGTTCTTTTTTCAAACGATAGTCTAATTCTTTTGCCCATTTACGTTGTAAGAAAGCCTTGATTTCTGCTCTTCCACTGAAAAATTCGGCACGATTTCGCCACTGTGAATCTTCGGTGTAAGCTAAAGCTACTCGTTCTGGATCGCGGCTATTCCAAGCATCTTCTGCGGCTTGAACTTTTGCTTTAGCTGTTTCTAGGGTAAAAGGTGGTAGAGGTGGTTTAGTTTCCATTTGGATTTAGATAGAGGATGTTTGTTACTGTTTACAACTTGGAGACAAAGCAGAAATCCGACTCAATAACTTTATTAGCTTTTGATTACATCCAGATTGCTTGAGCAATTGTACTGCGAATTCGCTTTAATGTTGCCTCCCCTATGTCATTCAAAGCTAATAAAGACTTGTCGCTGGCTTCTGCCAATGCAGATACAGTATCATAATCGGCAGCTTTGAGTATATCTATTTTATCCTGTGTGAGTCCATAAGGATATGCGTTAGATTTTTTTAGTTTGCCAATATCTTCCTTGAAGATTAGCATCTCGCCATCCTTAAGTAATTCAGGCAATTGCATCTTAAACAATTCACTTGTTTTATGTAATTCTAAAGACTCATTTCTCTCATTACTTTCATTTAACCACCTACTATAAATTTCGCGAGTCACTCTAGCTCCACGAATCTTTTCCAATAATGTGCATAGATTCAAGCTATATCTTGTTCCTCTTCCTCTCGATTTCATTGCCCGTGAAACATCTCGGATTGAAATAAATCCAGTATATTCCAGTATTTCTAATGGCTTTGACAGACGTTGTGCAATCTCCCTTAAAATAAGTACATCCTGCTTATTATCCTCACCAGCTTCCCGAAATATCAATTCCGCAATATCAGTTGCCGGCTCGATCATTGGTGCATATATACCCAGTTTTGGCTTCAGCTCTTCAATCAATGGCCAATAATAATTACTGGCAATATCTATCAGTGTTTTTGTGAGATTTGCGTAACTAATCTTTTTGCCATCTTTACAGTTTTTAGATAGATGATTCCATGCAAATATAAACCCTCTCATGTTTCCAAGTACAGCCCGTCCCATAAACCCAGCAACGTTTTCTACATTAAGCTCACCAGAGAAAGACTCTTGAGGAATTCCCATAAAAGACCGTTTTTTAATTATCTCAGTAAAGTTAGCATTGTACCCTTCTAGTTCATCATTCCTTGAAACATCGATCACAGTAGCATCATTATATACATCAAACCTTGTTCCAAACTTAGTAACTCCAGGGTAAATAGCAGCTTTGCATGATATTATACTGCTTGATAAAGTCCTAAATATATCGAAAAATTCATGGAGTGGGGCTTCCCGACCAATGTGAGCCGCGTCATCAAATAAAATAACTATTCTTTTCCGAGATGCAATCGATAAACTAGATAATTCTCTTTGAAGTGATGTGATATTTGGCAGAGGATAAAACTCAAAAATATCCGCTGTTTTGATAATTGTTTGATTTACTGCATCAATTATTAGTTGACATAACATTCTTTCATACTTTTCACCTTCACTTCTGAGTAATTCAAGATGACGAAGACTGATGTATATTCCAAATGCAGAGCTTAGAGGGTTTGCAGGATACATTCTTCTCGATGCTTCGATCATCAGCGCACTTTTCCCACTGCCGCGTGCGCCTTTTAGTAACACTGGACCATGAGCAATTAAATTAGAAATAAAACGCTGCTCTTGTTTTGAAAAATAATGCAATTGTTCAAAGTCTTCAGCCGGACAGTCTTCTGCGGCTAATATCAGGGATGGATTTTCAGAAATAAGATTAACCATTATAAAACTCCAATTTCTTGAATTTCTTTATACGCTGCTATCGCTTCTTGAATATCGAGTTTATTCACTGTATGACTGACTACAGAAACAAATAAGCCAAGGGTAGCGATATTACGAACAGTTTTCTGTATCAGAAGTCTAGTTGTTTCTTGATCAAAGGCTGAACTTAAAGGAATTACCAGTTCATGATGTATTCCTTTTGAAAGCTTAGAGTATAGACTTGAAAAATCGCTTAAAGTTTCATTATAGAATCTTGCAAAATCTTTTTGTCTCAGATCGATTATCCATTCATCCCCACTGACATCTCTAATTGCATCCTGTAGCTCATCAAAGTTAGCAGACCATATTAGTGTCTTATAATAATCTCCAAGCAAAGCTCTAGTAGGGTTTTGCAGTGATTTATCAGCCAAAATATCAGTCACCTTGTCTGCGAAAACATCACCTTGCCAACGTATAGACGACTTATTAGGCTTATCCATTAGACTATCTAGATAATTGGGCTGCTTTTGATATTCCCTAATCAAGAGAACTCTAAAGGGATCGAGCCTCGCAATCAGTGCCGTACATCCCAATTCTAGTATACTTCTTCCTAAAAAAGGGGCAAATAATGAAATTTGGTTAGGAGTTAAGGATTCTAGTCTTATAAGCTCTATAACAACATTATCAATTGATGATGATAAATGACTTAGTACCTCATCAATACCTCCTCTATCAGGGACTAAATTTCCACATAGTAATTTAGCTAATGCAGACTGATTACTTGTCATAACTTGCACTTGGGTTAAGGAAAAACAACGCATTCATTCCCAGATTCCCATTTCGGATATTTCTGCATAATCTGATTGTAAATTTCCGAGTGTAAAAAGCCACTTAACCAAGCCTGCAAATGTGGTAATTGCTGTTGGTTAAACCACTCTATATCCGTATGAGCAAATTGACGAACAAAAGGGGCGATCGCCATATCTGCCAAAGCCACACGATTACCAAACAAATATCTCGTCTCCCTTAACCGTGAGTTGAGTATTTCCAGATATAAATAACCTTCCGTTCGATGGACAATTGCCTCAGTATCTTCATAGCGATTCGGGTATTTATAACGGTCAAGATGATATTTAAAACCCCGATCGCATTTATCGACCAATTCCAGCATTTCGGCAACACAACCTTGCTCTGGAATCAACCATTTTTCAGGATCATGTTGCTCCAGAGCCCAAAACATGATGTCAATACTCTCGTCAAATACCCGTCCATCGCGATCGACTAATACAGGCACCGTACCTTTGGGAGATACATCCAACATTTCCGGGGGTTTGTCGCGCAAGACAACCTCCCGTAATTCACACACTATCCCGCTTGCAACCACAGCCAAGCGCGCCCGCATCGCATAGGGACAGCGGCGAAAAGAATACAAAATTGGGTAATTTGAAATACCTTCAGTTGGTACTATCATCGGGTTTTTCCTGAGCATGATAACGCGCACCAATATGTTTTTGGTGGCGACTCTTAGCCAACTCAATCTGACGTTGCCGTTCGGATAAACTTTGTTTCTGTGCTTCCGTTTTCGTACCATAACAATGAGGACAACTCACGCCCATCACAAATAATTCTGAAGTTCTATCTTCGGGACTAATCGGGTGGCGGCAAGCGCGACAAAGTTCATAGTCACCGGGCTTTAATCCCTGACCAACTGTCACACGTTCATCAAAGACAAAACATTCACCTTCCCAACGACTTTCGGCTTCTGGAACTATTTCTAAATATTTCAAAATTCCGCCTTCTAGGTGATAGACTTCATCAAAACCTATCTTACGCAAAAATGCAGTAGATTTCTCGCACCGAATCCCACCTGTACAAAACATCGCTACCTTGGGTTTATGCTGTAAAGCAGTTTCTTGTTCCACCCATTCAGGTAATTCGGAAAAGCTTTTTGTTTGGGGATTAATCGCACCTTTAAAAGTGCCGATCGATACTTCGTAGTCATTACGCACATCAACCACAACAACATCGGGATCATCAAGCAGCTTATTCCACTCTTCGGGCTTGACATATTGACCAGCCATCTGGTTAGGATTGATGTCAGGTACACCCATCGTGACAATTTCCCGCTTCAAGCGTACTTTGAGGCGGTAAAATGGTAATTTTTCTGAGTAGGATTCCTTGTGTACCAAATCCGCAAAACGGGGATCACTCCGCAGAAACGCCAGCACTGCATAGATGCTTTCGGGTGCACCTGCGATCGTCCCATTTATACCTTCTGAGGCAAGTAAAATAGTGCCAACGACTTGATTAGCCTCGCAGCAGGCGAGCAAAGGTGCTCGAAGATTGGCAAAATCCGATAGTTCAACGAACTTATATAATGCAGCAGTTAAGAAGTCAGCCATCTATATTAGAATTTATTCAAACTAAAAAAATAAATCACTACTATAATAACATCATCCCAGGTCTGTTGTGCCAAGATTATATTTAAAACACTTGTTGATTTTGGATAATTCTTAGATCATCAAAAAAGCGATCGCGCTAACTGACATCGTTAGTGCGATCGAGATATTATGAATCATCTATAGCGATCCTAAATGATTCGCAAAATTTGTAGGGGTAGTGCCCCCGTGCCTACCCCTGATCTATCGGGGCAACCACGGGGCCAAGAGCCCCTACAATAATTACGCAAATGATTTAGGATTGCTATATATATTCATCTGACTCTCAGCGTAGTTTTTATGCAGTTTCACGGATTTTGTTACAAAAATTCATAAAAAGAGCCAACCGTCAACCGTCAACTGATATCAAATCCGTTTGCATCGGAATTATTATTAGCCGAAATTAGGAGACGGCAGTGCCGTTTCCCTACAATTAATTACTGTCAACTGCCAACAATTGCTGAAACACTTCATACATTTCCCTTGCCAACTTTTGAGGATTCCATAAAGGTGCAAGATGTTCTGGCCTTTTAGACTTAATCAAATGTTCTTTCACCGCATTTCGGAAGCTAGCATCTCGCCCAAACTTAACTCCCCACTGCGTATATTCTTCCCAAGTCCAAGCCGCACCCACATCAAGATTTGCACTTTTCAGAAAAGCATAACCCATCCGCGACAGATATTGGTCACCGGATCTAGTTACCACTGGCAAATTTGCCCACAAAGCCTCTAAATTGTGAGTACCACCATTGTAAGGATAGGAATCTAAAAGCACATCAGCCACATAATAAATCGCCCGGTGTTCTTCTTCAGTTTTTGTTTGCCCAACAAACTTAATCCGACTAAAATCTACTCCTTGAATGGCGCATTCTTCCCGGTAAGTGCTGTGAATAATATCGGGATCGCCTTGACCTTTCCGAATCAACAAACTATCAGGAACTTCTTTGAGTATTTTAACTTGAGCGCGTACCATTTCAGGATTAGTTTTTCTCCCTGGCGCAACGCACAGATAAGTCATTTGATTCAAGCCAATTCCGAGAGAGTTTCTAATCGCATTTCGATCCACCGAAATACTTTGCAATGCGCCAATTGCTACCGAACAACTAGGCAATCTCACTAACTGTTCTAAGTAATGTTTATCAACTCCGGCTGGGTGAGTATGTTCATCGCACAGAAAATAGTGATTCTCCGAGATATAAGGTGCATCAAATCCCAGCCAAGAAACGCAAATCCCGGCGGGATATTGGTGCAGCACTTCTACATTTGTCGGCACTGTCATCGAGTCTAAATCGATTAACACATCCAAATCGTCTTGTCTGACTTCCGCGAGGATTTCGCCACCATCCGCAAAACCATTTGGATACTTTTTCGGCCAGTAGAATTTGCCCGCCATATCTTCAAATCGCTGGGTAACTTCATCTTTGTTAAGTTTGCCAGTAACATACAGGTGAACGTGGGGAGTGATGCGGCTTAATTCGCGAATTAAAGCTTCGCTGCACCAGCCCACAGAGTGACGACGGAAGTGTTTGGAGAGAAAGCCAATTCTTAAAGGTTTTTGGTTTGTTTGGTAATTGACTGGTTTGATTCTGTTAACTAATTGCCGTGGTGGTAGGACTTTTTTGTAGTATTCCTTGGCAACTAATCGGTAGAAACTGGCATTTTTATCGCGATTATCTCGCAGATGGGAAACTGCAAACAAGAAGATTTCGTAGAGCAGTTTTAGCTCCATGTTAGTAAAGGTTTCTACTTTTTGATAGCAGAGTTTTTCGATTTCTTCCAGCTTCTGAATAGCCTGTTCGCTAACCCCTGATTGCAGATAGGAGAAAACGTAGGCTGTAGCTGACATGACTGGAACTTCTTCGCCGCAGTGTTCGCAGTATTTGTCGGCGACTCTGCGGGCTCGGGCTAGGTTGGTGGAATGGCTTAGCAAGTCGCACAATTGTTGATGGGCTTCGCTGAATTTGGGGTTTAATTCGATCGCCTTTTCAAAATTTGCGATCGCCTCCAAAGGCTTATCCTGTTTCTGAATGTGTCCCATCCGGCAGTAAACTTCTGCCCAATTTGGTTTGAATACCAGGGCTTCCTGATAGCTGGCCTGGGCTTCTGCCAGTTGTCCTAACATAGAAAAAGCGTTGCCCAAATTAGCATGAACATCTGCCCAGTCTGGCTTAATTTTTAGTGCACTTTGGTAACTGGCAATTGCTGATTCATACTTTCCTTGCTGCAAAAATGAGTTGGCAAGGTTGGAGTGCAAAACTTCTAATTCAGGCTTTAAATCTACAGCTTTTTGATAATAGGTGATGGCTGCATCGAGATCGCCTTGTTGCGATCGCGCGCTGGCGATGTTAGCATAGGCTTCTGCCCAATCTGGCTTAATCGCGATCGCCTTGGAGTAGCTGTCAATCGCTTCATCCCGCTTCCCTTCAGTGAAAAGTCGGTTTCCCAAGTTGAAGTGGAAGTCTGCACCGACGAGCTGGGGGTTGAGTTCGGATGTTCTTTGAAAACAGGCGATCGCCGCTTCAACGTTGCCATTTTTGTGATATACTTTGCCTAGATTCCAGTGAGCTCCCGCCAAATTAGGGCACAGAGCAATGGCTTCTTGGTAATAGGCGATCGCCTCTGGTAAACGTCCCATTTTGAAATACATACTGCCAATATTTGCCCGCACTTCCGCAAAATTTGGCTGCAATTCTAAAGCTTGAGAATAGGAACGAATCGCAGCTTCTATCTTACCACCTGCTTGCAGCGCATTCCCTAAAGTCACGTAAGCATGAATGTAATCTGGTCGAGTTTTAATTGCCAAATGACAAGCTGCAATCGCCTCTTGAATCTTCCCTTGAACTAAACAATCTTCTGCCAGACTTTTGTAATGTTCAACTTCTTTAAAACTAGCAGTTTGTTCACTATTGGGAATATTCAACTGCGAAACTGGTTCTGAAACTTCAGCCGGATTTGTGAAAGGAGTATTTAAGTTTTCAGTTCTGTCTGCTGGCTGTAAATTAATACTCGAAGGTTGCAAACCGTAGCCTTCATCTTTGTTGACAGATACTGTCTGTGGTTCGGCAGATTCTGCCTCTAATTCAATAAATTTATTTTGTGAAGTTTCCCCATCTTTTTGTTTAACCAAATCGGATAATTTCTTGGCTGTACTTACATCTCCAGGTTGCAATTCCAGCACTTTTTGATAACAAGCAATTGCCGCATCCAACTTCCCTTGATGCTGCAAAACACTACCAAGCATCGAGTGTACACTACACAAAGCGGGATTGATCGAAATAGCTATTTGGTAGGATTTTTCAGCCTCAGCCAATTGCCCTAACTTGTAATACATACTGCCTAAATTAGCGCTAGCTTCAGCAAATCGTGGCTCAATCTTCAAAGCAGCCAAATAAGCTTGAATTGCCATGTCTAGCTTGTTTTGACTATGCAAAACATTGCCCATTGTCAAGTAAGTCGGAGCAAAATTAGGGTTAAATTTAAGGGCGAGATTGCAAGAGGCGATCGCCTTTTCAAATTCCCCTTGCAAAGCATAAGCTTCCGCCAACCTTTTGTAAACATCGGCATCTTCCCGGTTGAACTCTAGAGATTTATGATAATGTGCGATCGCATCATCAAACCTCCCTGTCTCTTTCAGCCGATTTGCTTTTTGGAAATAAGATTGAGCTGCCTCTAAATTCACCAACGACTCCGCAATCATTTATTCTACCACTCTTATAGTTTTGATACTAATACTATTCAGCTATTTTACCCACCATCGGGATCGCAGTAACTAAGTACACCATCTAATATACCTCTCCCAAAAAGCTTGTCAAGAACAGGCAGGATGCCTGTTCCACAATAATTATGGGAGATGTCTATTAAGATATCTTACCTGCTGTCTCAATGCTATAATCTTAAAATTATTGAGGAGTATCTAACATGACGACTGAACAAGATCCCGTAAAACTGATGAAACAGCAAGTCGGGTTTGCTGCCGCCGATCGCGTACAGTCAGGAATGATTGTCGGACTAGGCACGGGCTCAACTACAGCTTATACCATTCAGGCCTTGGGCGATCGCCTAAAATCCGGCCAACTCCAAGATATCAAAGGAGTCCCCACATCTTTTCAATCAGAAGTGTTAGCCAAACAATACGGAGTACCGCTGACAACACTCGATGAAATTGACAGAATAGATGTGGCTATTGACGGTGCTGATGAAGTCGATCCGCACCTCAACCTCATCAAAGGTGGCGGCGCAGCCCACACTCGCGAAAAAGTTGTCGATTACCTCGCAGCTCAGTTTATCGTAGTAGTTGACAGTTCCAAAATGGTCGATAAATTGGGTTCGACTTTTCGAGTTCCCATCGAAGTGATACCAATGGCGATCGCACCAGTTACACGCGCCATCGAAAAACTAGGAGGAAAACCAGAACTCCGCATGGGAATCAGAAAAGCAGGCCCAGTAATTACCGACCAAGGTAACATGGTAATTGATGTCCAATTTGATAACCTAGACAACCCTGGGGAATTAGAAAAAACTTTGAATAACATTCCCGGCGTGTTAGAGAATGGCTTGTTTGTCAACTGCACAGATTTAGTTTTGGTTGGCGAAATCCAAGACGGAAAACCTGTAGTGCGCGAGATTTTTAAACAATCATAACTTACCACGGGTAGTCAGAAACCGGGTTTTTTAGAGAATAGTTTGTTACAGTCAGTAAAAACGGCAAAAACCCGGTTTCTAATGCGCTATAATCTGCTTAGTAAGCTGTTGTGCATTTGAATTGTTAATAATTCACTTAGGTATCATATATGACTCATAAACGCCGAGACTTCTTGTATTTACTAACTGCCAGTGTCGGAGCTATTACCACAGGTGCTTGCCAAGCATCAGGAAATAATTTACCGCAAGCAAATCCAACTACCGAAGCAACCAAGATAGCTCAAACTCCAGCACTTTTTACACTCCCACCTCTGCCATACGAATATAATGCCTTAGAGCCCCACATCGATGGGCGGACAATGCAATTTCATCACGACAAACACCACGCAGCCTACGTTAAGAACCTCAATGATGCTGTCAGCAAATACCCGCAACTCAAAAATATGAGTGCAGAAGATATGCTGCGAGACTTGAGTAAAGTACCCGAAGATATTCGCACAGTAGTTCGCAACAATGGTGGCGGACACGTAAATCATAGTATGTTTTGGGAAATCATGAGTCCCAAAGGTGGTGGTGAACCCACCGGTGCCTTAGCAACAGCAATTAAACAAAGCTTCGGTAGCGCTGATGCTTTTAAAGCAAAATTTAATGATGCAGGTACAAAGCGTTTTGGCAGTGGTTGGGTGTGGTTAGTCCGCACAAAAGCCGGCAAACTTCAGATTGCAACTACTCCCAATCAAGACTCTCCTTTCATGGATGGGAATTATCCAATTATGGGTAATGATGTTTGGGAACACGCTTATTATCTCAAGTACCAAAACCTGCGCGCCGACTATCTAAAAGCTTGGTGGAATGTTGTTAATTGGACGGAGATTAACAAGCGTTACGAAAAGGCGATTTAGCGGTTTTCAATTAGATGCAGTAGGTTGGGTTGAGCGATAGCAAAACCCAACACATTATTTAAAATGAAGAGTTGCGTAACGCGCCGGTTACTGATATCAAATCCGGTAGCAGATCAAATAGAGGACACGGCAGTGCCGTGTCCCTACTAGCGAGCGGGACGTTCTAACTGCTGTACAACTTTCCGCAAGTAAACGCAGTGTCGCGCACCCTGACTCACGGGTGTTGTGAATGCTTCGACTGACTCAATTGTGCCGCCCAAATGCCCGATCGCACTTTGCAAATCCGCCTCTTCCTCCGCCGTCCAATTGCCGCGATAAAGTACAGCTAAACCGCCATTCTTGAGGAAAGGTAGTGCATATTTAGCACAAAGAGATGCCGCACCCACTGCTCTGAGCAACGCAATATCATAAGCTGCTTTGTGATGGGGTTGTCGCCAAATTTCATCGGATCTCCCCAGCAAAGTGCCCGCATTTTGGATTGTTAATGATGGCAAAACCGTTTCTAGGAAATCAATTTTTTTGCGGGTAGAATCGAGCAAAGTAACTGATAAATTCGGCAGTGCGATCGCCACAGGCAACCCCGGAAAACCCCCACCAGTGCCGATATCCATCGCTTTGAGCATCGGTTGTCCGGTAAAATCGCGAATTTCCCCCGAATTGCCATTAGCTGGCAGCAGCCTCGCAATCCCCCGCAAAGAATCCCACAAATGTTTTTCCCAAAACTCGATCGGCTCAGTAATTCGAGTTAAATTCAAATGCCGATTGCCCTCAACAATTAATTCGTAAAGTCGCTGAAATTGTTGCTGTTGTGACTCATTCGGAACCCAATTCAGGGATTCTTGCCACAACTCATTCATCTCTGGTAACACAGGCATTGTCATCTGATTCATCTTCTCTTCCCACTATTTCGTAAACTATGCAAACTCTATTCGCCGAAAAATGCTTCACAATGCGATCGACCCGCCCGCACCAAATAACTAATAACCAAGAACTAATAACTAAGAACTAACAAAGCTCGTTTCTTTAGCTTCTAATTTGGTCCGATCGACTTGCTGCAAATCCCCGTGGTTTAAAGTCCAAAATCGATCGGCAACGCTCAACAAATCGCTAGCATCATGAGTGACAATCAACAAAGTCCAGTGATTTTTTAACTTAGCCAATAAGCTTACCAACTGTCGGCGCATCGACCAATCCAAACCCGCAGTCGGTTCGTCCAAAAGCAGCAAATGCGGCTGGCGAATTAACTGCACCGCCAGCGCCACTCGTCGCTGTTGGCCACCACTCAAAGCATGGGGAGAAGCACGCATCGGCAAATGTCCGAGTCCCACTTCTGTCATTGCTTTATTGATTTGTTCTTGTCCTAATTCCGGGTGTCCCAATCGCAATTCTTCTAAAATTGTGCCTCCGCAAAAATGCCTTTCTGGAAATTGAAACACTAAACCCCCTAACTGTTGCAAGTGTTCCGGCGTTAATTCTTGTTCGCGCCAGCGGATGTCGCCGCTGGTTTTTTCTGCTAAACCTGCTAATATTTCTAATAGCGTACTTTTGCCTGAACCGCTGCGGCCGACAATCAGCCCCATTTGCTGCGATGGCAGTTCTAAGTTAATATTTTTGAGAATAGCATTCGGACACGCTGTAGGATGATAGACTAAGTTTTTGAGATTAAGCATGGGGAGAAGGAAGAAGGAAGAAGGAAGAAAATATTTGTTCGCTCTTTCGTTAACTTCTTGGTTGTGCTATTAATACTTAAGGCTTTTTCTGGCTTTTGCCGATCGCCCCTAATGATTTTACATATTTTTTACATAAATGTTTACAAAATTCGCATTTTTTTTGAGCTTTCCCCCTTGATTTTTAGATCGATTGATGGTATAGTTTAATAATGGGAATATGTGCAAAATTTTTATAAATGCTCATATTCCCATTATTAAATTATAGAGCAATAGCCAGAAAAAATCAAGACGATCCGCTCGCTTTTTTAGTCGAGGGCAGAAAGTCTGAACTTTCAACTTTCAGATTCCCAGTTGACAATTGCTTTTTGAGAATTGAAGATGATGAAAACTATTTTAGCGTCCATTGGCAAACAAATGTTAAGTTCTAAACAGAAAGTGCGGGCGATCGCGAGTGGGGCGATCGCCCTGAGCATCTGCATCAACTCAGCAATAGCCGGCGATCCCTTTCGTGCAAGTAACCCACAGGCGATCGGGCCCAACACCGAAACCGCCTTCAAAACAATGTTTCAGCAAGGAAACTACAAAATAGCAAAAACGCAAGTTAAACAAGCACTATCCTCCGAACCAAACGAACCATTAGCCTATGCAATGGCAGCCTCATTATCCTACATCGAGCAAGACTTCAAATCGATGGATTCCTACGCGCAAAAAACCCGCGAAGTAGCAGAAGAATTGAGCAAAACAAATCCTCTGCGCGGCAACATTTACACAGCAGCAGGTCACTTTCTAGAAGGAGCAAATGTCATAGCGAAAGAAGGAACAGCCAAAGGCGCACCCCAAGCTCTTAACAAACTGCGAGTCGTATTTCAATATCTAGATGCCGCCGAAAAAATAGCTCCAAACGACCCAGAACTCAACTTAATCAAAGGCTACATGGATTTAATGCTAGCCACAAATCTCCCCTTTTCCAATGCTAGTGAAGCAATTCAAAGACTAGAACAAAAAGCCTCTCCCCGCTACTTAGCTTATCGGGGAATTGCCGTCGGCTATAGAGACTTAAAGAAATATGATCCAGCCCTAGAATTTACCAACAAAGCACTTGTAGAAACACCAAAAAATCCAGAAGTTCTTTATCTCAAAGCGCAAATTTTATCTTCTCAGGCAAAGGGTAAAGATGGTAAAGGTAACAATAAAACTTTACTAGAAGAAGCTCGAAAAAACTTCGATGCAGCCTTAGCAAAACCAGATCAACTACCGAGAAGCTTAGTAGCAGAAATCTTCTTCCAGCAGTGCAAAACCCGCAACAGTCTCGACAAAAAATCTCGCGACTGTGACCCAATGCGCGATAAGATTCGAGATGCAGACGGTATCTGGGGGCCAGCCGCCTTACCACCACTGTAACGGAAGGAAGAAGGAAGAAGGAAGAAGCAAAATTCTCCCCTTCTCCCCCTCTCCTCTTCTCCCCCCCTCTCGCTTAATTCTATTCCCTTCTTTGATAAAATTCATGCAAGTAAAGTTTCGCGAATTTAATCCATTTGACCTGTGGATTTGGCTGAAGTTCAGCAATGTACCTTCTAATGGTGAAAAGCAGTATATTGAAGAGGTGTTTGACTCTTGGTTTTTCTTGGGAAAACTGGGAGGATTTAATGCCGAAAACCTGCAAGTGCAAGATGAGGGCTTAGATATTAATGACATGGATTACGATGTTAATCTAGCCGATCAGAGCATGATGGCTTTGATGCACAACATGGGAGACATTGAGTATGAGGGAGTTTGGTGTCGCTGTTGGTTCGATTTGGGTACTAGCGATGCGATCGGACTCGATGTTTTAATTAATGTTTTCCAGCAACTCAGCAAAGAATTTGTGACGCTGGAAGAGTTAATCATTGGCGGTGAGAATGCAGATTGGCCTGTTGATAATAGGAGAAAAAGAGAGGGTTTTGAGCCTGATAATTAAACGTTCGCACGACACTGCGGTAGGGGTCTGCGGAGCGTAGTCGAAGTAAGCCGAAGTGTCGAAGCATCAGGACACGGCACTGCCGTGTCCTGATTTGCTATCATTCCGACGTTAACGGAAGTGATATAAATGCTGTAAGGTGCGTCGCCATCAATCTACTTCTGAAACTTGAAAATCTCCCAGCGACGCACCCTACAAGTAAACCCGCCCCCCCGTTATATTTATCTACCGAAACCTAAGCAGTGGCCCCAACACCTGATAGAGAATAGAGTTAATAAAACCAAGGGCTATAGCCCCAAGCATTGCACTCCAAATTCCCCACCGCAAGCGAAATCCTTCGACTAGCCAAGCCGCCAATCCAAAGATAGCAGCATTGATCACAATCATAAACAAACCAAAAGTTATCAACACAAATGGCAAACTGAAAACTACAAAAAGCGGCCGCACCAAAGCATTCAGCAATCCAAAAACCGCCGCCGAAATCATCGCTTTTCCAAAACTGTCAATATCCACCCCGATGGGCAACTTGGAAATAATAAAAAAGCTCACTGAAGTAACTAGCCAAGCAATGGCCAGCGAAGTGATATCCATGTGCCAATCTCCTTAAAAAAGCTAAACATTAAATCGGAACAACAACACATCCCCCTCTTGTACAACATACTCTTTTCCTTCACTGCGAACCAGGCCTTTTTCCTTGGCCGCATTCATCGCGCCCGTGGTAACTAAATCTTGATAAGCCACAGTTTCGGCCCGGATGAAACCCCGCTCAAAATCGGAGTGAATTACCCCCGCAGCTTGTGGCGCTAACATTCCGGCGATAATCGTCCAAGCGCGAGTTTCCTTTGGCCCGCTAGTAAAATAAGTTCGCAAACCCAATAATTCGTAAGTAGCTCGAATCAGAGATTTCAAGCCACCTTCTGTTACTCCCAGAGATTCTAGGAAATCGAGCCGTTCTTCCTCTGGTAACTCCACCAATTCTGACTCAACTTGTGCCGAAACTATGACAACCTTAGCATTTTCTGCTTCTGCTATTTCCCGTACTTGTTCGACATAGCTATTTCCTGTTCCTAAATCATCTTCAGATACGTTGGCAGCATAGATAATTGGTTTGTTTGTCAGTAATTCCAAACCTTTAACTAATTCAGCTTCCTCATCAGTAAAACTGTACTGTCGCGCTGGTTTCCCCGCATTCAAAACCGCGACCAATTTTTCGAGGATGTCCACTTCTGCTTGAGCTTCTTTATTGTTGCGGGCTTGCTTGCGAGTGCGATCGAGCCTGCGTTCAATTTGAGCTAAATCTGCTAGAATTAATTCGAGATTAATAATGTCAATATCTCGGACTGGATCGACAGAACCCGCAACGTGAATGATATCGTCATTGTCAAAACAGCGGACAACATGGGCGATCGCATCTACAGCCCGAATATGAGACAAAAACTGATTTCCCAATCCTTCCCCCTGACTCGCCCCCTTCACCAAACCCGCAATATCCACAAACTCCATCCGCGTGGGTACTGTTTGCGCGGAATTGCAAATATCGCTTAGCACCTGCAAGCGATCGTCTGGTACTGCCACGATACCTGTGTTTGGCTCGATCGTACAAAAAGGAAAATTAGCAGCAGTCGCCTTGGCATTCGCAACTAAAGCATTAAACAAGGTAGATTTGCCAACATTAGGCAATCCGACAATTCCGGCGGTAAGCATAGGTATTTAGAAACATATCACTATTTCAAAATATCATAAGCAATCGCAATATATCTGACTTGTCCCTTCTCACTTTTACAGCTAAGCTTGAATAGATATCAAACTTGAGGTAGATGGCTCAATGGTTAATAAGTTGTTAAGTAAGCTAATGATAGCTGCTGGGCTGTCACTGCCACTGGTAGCGCTGGCTGCATCTAGCGTTTTCGCTCAGATGGTAAAAATTTCGGTAATTAACAACAGCGGCAAGACGATGACAGCAGTCTATATGTCTCCTCCAGATAAGAATACTTGGGGACAAAACGAGCTAGATGGCCCCATTGCCGATCGCGAAAAAGCAGATTTTGAATGGAATCGAGCTGACTACGGTGGCTCGGATGGGGGCTGTGTGTTTGATGTCAGAGCCGAATACTCTGACGGTAAATCCACAGAGTTGGATGCTGTTGACCTTTGTCAAGAGAGTGCGATCAACTTCAGGTAATTGATAGTTTACACTCCTTATGATACCGAGGACACAGCAGTGCTGTGTCCCTACAATTAATCGAGTAATCCAGTTAGTCCAAGGGCACGTACCGTGTCCTGATTTCTGAAAATTCCCGATCGACTAAAACATAATTTAAACAGGTTCAGGGATGGTCTGGTGAAAATTTATTTAAAAATGCCACTAATAAGCGAATCAGCGATGAACTGTCAAACAAAAACGCCTTTATTAGATGCTTTGCGCGATCGCACAAATCAGCCTCACTCCCCATTCTACGCCCCCGGACACAAAGGCGGACAAGGAATATCTCAGCCGCTTGCTGACTTATTCGGTGCGGCAGTATTTCGATCGGACTTGCCAGAATTACCAGAATTAGATAATCTCTTTAATCCAGAGGGCGTAATTGCAGAAGCTCAAAATTTAGCTGCTGAGGCATTTGGAGCCGAACATACTCGGTTTTTAGCAAACGGTTCGACTTGCGGAATCATGGCGGCAATTGTCGCGACTTGCGGCCCTGGCGATAAAATTATTCTACCTCGAAACATCCATCAATCGGCGATTTCTGGTTTGATTTTATCCGGTGCAATTCCCATTTTTGTCAATCCAGAATACAACCCGGATTGGGATATTGCCAACTGCATCACCCCAGAATCCGCAGCAGCAGCATTAAAACAGCATCCCGACGCGAAAGCAGTCATGGTGGTTTACCCAACTTATCACGGCGTGTGTGGGGATTTGCGGGCGATCGCCAAAATTACCCATCAATACAACATACCATTATTAGTAGATGAAGCCCACGGCGCGCACTTTAACTTTCATCCAAACTTGCCAGAATCAGCACTATCAGCAGGGGCCGATTTAAGTGTACAATCAATCCACAAAACCCTCGCTGCAATGACACAAGCATCGATGCTGCACGTCAAGGGTTCTAGGGTAGATATCCAAAAATTAAATAGAGCATTGCAGCTAGTACAATCTACCAGTCCGAGTTACATATTATTAGCATCATTAGACGCAGCCCGCCAACAAATCGCACTCCACGGCGCACAGTTAATGACCCAAACTTTACTGCTTGCTGAAAAAGCGCGATCGCAATTAAGTCAAATTCCAGGTTTATCAGTTTTAGAACCATTAAATACACCCGGTTTTGTCGATTTAGACCGAACTCGGCTGACAGTAAAAGTATCGGATTTGGGAATCACAGGATTTGCAGCAGATGAAATTCTGCACTCTCAACTCGGCGTTACAGCAGAATTGCCAATGCCACAACATTTAACATTTATTATCAGCTTGGGAAATACAGAATCAGATATTGACAATTTAGTGAAAGGTTTCCAGAATTTAACTCTTTGTGGAACAGGCATCTTGCCTGTTCTTGAGAAGGGCGGGCAAGATGCCCAACCCCTACTCCCCACAAGAAAATTCACTCTTTGTGGAACGGGCATCTTGCCCGTTCTTGAGAATGGTGCAATATCTCAGTTAGGATTTCCCACTCCCCCACTTTCCCCCCGCGAGGCCTTCTTTTCCCCAATGGAAACAGTAGCAGCAGACAAAGCAGTCGATCGCATCAGCACCGAACTGATCTGTCCTTACCCCCCAGGCATACCCGCCCTGATGCCCGGTGAAATCATTACTCAAACAGCCGTTGACTACCTGCAACAAATCCTTGGCGACGGCGGCAAAATCACAGGTTGTAGCGATCCCCACATCCAAACTCTCAAGGTTGTGCGACAGTAAATATTAAGGCTTGGGGAAATGGGGAGAATTTCTACTTTTTTCTGACTTCCAACTTCGGTCTTGCTGGAATCTAAAATCTAAAATCCAAAATCTAAAATCTAAAATCTAAAATATAACTATGCTTTGGCCCTACGTCAGTCCTGGTATTCCAGACGATTTATTTGAACGCTTACCGGGAATTCCCATGAGTAAGCGAGAAGTCCGACTGCTGCTAATTTCTCACCTGCGGCTACAAGCAGACTCCGTGGTGTGGGACATCGGTGCAGGTACTGGTACGATCGCTGTAGAAACAGGTTTGCTGTGTCCCAAAGGTAAAATTATCGCCATCGAAAGGGATGAAGAGGTGGCAAACTTGATTCGCAGAAATTGCGATCGCTTCGAGCTCAACAACGTAGAAGTCATAGAAGGTAGCGCCCCGGAATGTCTCAAAAATTTATCCAAACCCCCCCACCGAGTT
Source organism: Tychonema bourrellyi FEM_GT703 (assembly GCF_002412335.2). Classification (GTDB taxonomy): domain Bacteria; phylum Cyanobacteriota; class Cyanobacteriia; order Cyanobacteriales; family Microcoleaceae; genus Microcoleus; species Microcoleus bourrellyi. The sequence continues at coordinate 2,693 of NZ_NXIB02000029.1, read as the reverse complement.
TGCATCGAAGGAGGTCGCCCCATTAAAGCCATTGTCCAAGAAGTTTGGGGGTACTTGCAACCCCACGGTCGAATTGTCGCCACAGCAGGCAATTTAGAGAATCTTTACGCCCTTTCCGAAAGCTTCGCCGAATTGCAAGTCCGCAACATCGAAGTAGTCCAGTCCGCCGTCAACCGCTTAGAGACTCGCGGCCTCAGTCAAACCTTTGCCGCCGTCAATCCCATATTTATTCTCAGCGGCGAAAAGCTAGATTAGAAGTTAGTTGACAGTTGACAGTTGACAGTTGACAATCACCTTCTAGGCTGTGCCTCCAATGCCCGATGCCCGATGCCCAATGCCCGATGCCCAATGCCCGATGCCCAATGCCCGATGCCCAATGCCCAATCCCCCATGCCCCATTCCTAAATGCAATTCTTAACCTTGTTTAAGTCCCGTTAACCTTCATACTAAGAATAGGCGCGATCGTAGCTGGATTGACTGCCTGAGTTGAAATATTGGATGACCGATGGGGATGGAGGTTAGCCGTGCAAGGGAGAAACCCGTGCCATAAAACAATCCAAAATCCAAAATCCAAAATCGAATCACCCACCGCCGTCTGCAAGAGAAATTCATTTTATGCCTTATGTCTCGTATCCTTAGTGGAATAGTTGCGATCGTCGTTGCTTTGGGAATGATTATTTTGGGGGGATGGTACTTTACCATCGGCTTCGGGATCATCGTTTACCTGGGTCAATTGGAATATTTTCAATTAGCGCGGGCTAAGGGGATTGCACCTGCTGCCAAAACTACCTTAGTTGTGAGTCAAGTTCTCCTAATTACTGCCGCCCTTGCACCGCAACTCGTAGATGCGATGTTTCCCCTAGCCGGAACCTTAATCTGTTTCTACCTGCTGTTCCAACCGAAGTTATCGACGATCGCCGATATTGCCGCTTCTATTTTAGGATTGTTCTACGGCGGTTATTTGCCAAGCTATTGGGTACGGCTGCGAGTCGGACTTGACCCAGCCTATCAAGCTACAACTGGACTGGGACAAGCAGTGGCCAGCAATTTGCCGATTCAGATTTACCCGCAGTCTTGGACAAACCTCAGTAATATATCTTTGGGATTGACTTCGCTACTGCTGGCTTTCCTCTGCATCTGGGCCGCTGATATTGGCGCTTATTTTGTCGGCAAGTTCTTCGGCCGCACTAGCCTTTCTCATATCAGCCCCAAAAAGACGGTTGAAGGTGCGGTATTTGGAGTTTGCGGCAGCATCGCAGTGGCAGTAGCCGGGTCTTGGTATTTGAACTGGCCTGGCTGGCCCTATACTGGGGCTGCTTTTGGTCTCTTGATTGGTGTTGCCAGTTTGTTGGGCGATTTAACTGAGTCGATGATGAAGCGAGATGCTGGTGTTAAGGATTCGGGGCAGTTGATCCCCGGTCACGGCGGTATTCTCGATCGCACGGACAGTTATGTTTTTACCGCACCGTTAGTTTACTATTTTGTGACTTTACTATTGCCTGCGATCGACTCTTTTTTAATTAATCGGTAATTGGGCATTGGGAATTGGGAATTGGGAATTGGGCATTGGGCATTGGGCATTGGGCATTGGGAATTGGGAATTGGGCATCGAGCATTAGTTAACAGTCAACAGTTAACAGTCAACAGTCAACAGTCAACAGTCAACAGTCAACAGTCAACAGTCAACAGTCAACTAACTAAGGCAAAACTCTAATTCCGCCCCGACAAACAATCTCGCCCGGATTCAAAATTAATTCCTCTATCTCAACTTCTGGACCGAAATCAATTTTAAAACTATTTAAAATATTGCTATTTAATTGTTTTGAAATTTCGAGTTCTGGTTCTTCAAACATCAATTCGTGACCGCTAGCCATCCGCAAACCAGTCCGCAATACAAAGGGAATTTCCGTACCGTCAGCCCGCAAAATTACAGCCGAAAGCGTCAATAAACCTGCATCAATTGCGATTTGCGAATTTTGCAATTTTAGCGGCCCTTCTTGATCTGTCAATGGCAAAAGAGGTAGCAAAAATTCGCTCAAAGCATCAGCTAGCATTGGTGCTTTCAGCGACGCATTTAGATCGGTTTGAATCAGCCGTAAAACGCCGAATATGGGAAAGGATTCTAAGAGGCGGAGTGGTTTGCCCTTGATAACTTGACCGAGGTTAACACGAATGCCAGCACCCTCTATGGCGACGGATGTCAGGTGCAGTCCTCGATACACGGCGCCGATCGCCGCAGCCGTTACTTTGGGGATGGTTCCGCTGAAGATTTGCCGATCGCTCCCCTCAATTTTCACATTCAACTCGGACACCTGCTCAACTTGCGATCGCAGCCACAACTGCACCGCCGGAGACAGCACCGCACTCGCGATCCGGCTGCCTTTGCTCCTTGATGGTATCTCCTGCTGCTCACCGAGATTAGGAATTTGCTGTTCATCAGCCGGGCCAGATTCATTGTCAAATTGCAGAGAGTTGCGATCGACAGTCATAAATGATTTTAGAATATTGACTTTAATATTCAAGCATAAAAATTCCACAATCCTGTTGCTACCTCCCCCAGCCCAGGGCTGTTTCATTCTCGGTTGATGGGGAGATGAGGAGAGGGGGAGAGGAAGTGATGGGGAGATGGGGTGATGGGGTGATGGGGTGATGAGGTGAATTTTTGAGGTTTTGAGTCGTCGCTTGGACTCTCC
>NZ_NXIB02000028.1 GCF_002412335.2 Tychonema bourrellyi FEM_GT703 | reverse complement strand
AATCAGGGTGCATCTACTAAGTTAGTCTCCGGTATCTCCATACCTCTTTCAGGACTGTTTCGGAAATTTGCTAAGATTTGTGGCAAAAGTGCGATCGCCCAAAAAAAATCCCGGCCAAAATTGGTCGGGAGTTAATTAATCAGGGTGCATCTACTAAGTTAGTCTCCGGTATCTCCATGCCTCTTTCAGGACTGTTTCGGAAATTTGCTAAGATTTGTGGCAACAGGCAAGATGCCTGTTCCACAAAAGATAAATTGTCTTGTGGAACAGGCATCTTGCCTGTTCATCAAAAGATAAATTGTCTTGTGGAACAGGCATCTTGCCTGTTCATCAAAGGCTTGTTGAAAGCGCAATACAGTCAAAAAAAAACCCGGCCAAATTTGGTCGGGAGTTATCAATCAATCAGGGTGCATCTACCAATCTAGTCTTCTGGGAATGCGATCGAGATCCGGAAAGCCACAATTCAAAACTATTTTCGGTGCACGAGAGTTGCACTGGCTTGGTCTGTGGGAACTAACAAAATTTCACTAATATTGACGTGGGGCGATCGCGTCGCACAGAAATACACCACATCAGCCACATCATCCGGTGTTAGCGGTGTCAATCCTTGATAAACATTTTTCGCCTTTTCTGCATCTCCGTGAAACCGAACATTGCTAAATTCTGTTTCCACTAAACCTGGTTCTATTTCCGTCACTCGCACCGGTGTTCCTAAAAGGTCTTGTTTTAACCCTTCAGAAATCACTTTTACCGCCGCTTTGGAAGCACAATAAACATTGCCTTTGGGATAGGTTTGGCGGCCTGCAATGGAGCCAATATTGACCACATGACCCCGACCTCGATTTACCATTCCCGGCACTATGTAGCGAGTCATGTAAAGCAAGCCTTTCACATTGGTATCAATCATTTCTTCCCAATCTTGAAAGTTGCCTTCGTGGAGTTTGTCTAAGCCGCGACTCAACCCGGCGTTGTTAATCAAAATATCTATCGCCTTCCAAGCTTCTGGAAGTGTATTTAGGGCTGATTCGACTTTTAGGCGATCGCGCACATCCAACTCTAGCAAATGAATCTGGTTTGCTGACGGAATTAATCCGGTTTCTACAAGTTCCTTTGCTAGGCGATCGAGCTTGTCGATGCGGCGCGCTGCTAAAATTAGTTGAGCGCCACCTGTAGCAAATATCTTGGCACAGGCTGCTCCGATACCGCTACTCGCACCCGTAATTAAAACAATCTGATTTTTAAGAGAAATCATTTTTGGTCAGTTGTCAGTTGACTGTTATCTGTTATCTGTTATCTGTTATCTGTTGACTGTTGACTGTTGACTGTTGACTGTTGGCTGTTAGCAGTTGGCAGTTTCAATGCCCGATGCCCCATGCCCAATGCCCCATGCCCCATGCCCAATCCCCAATCCCCAATTCCCAATGCCCAATGCCCCATGCCCAATTCCCATAACATTACTTGACTACTCGCAGGCGCACTGTCACCGTTGTGATGCCACCTTTCCGCATCAAAACTGCTGAAATCCAACGATTTTCCGGCGTAGCTGGAGCTTTACCTACTTTAAAAATTCCCCCTGAATTGAGTAATTCTAACTCGACTTCAGAAGGCTTGAAAAATGTTTTTTCACTGACTGGTTGTTCTAAAGCAGTTCCGATTAAAATGTCTTCGCCGATCGGTTCTCGAACAATTGCATCAAAATGGTACTGTTCACCCACTTTAACTTGCTCTGGCAAATTCACTTGAATTGTGGGAGGATTCATGCCGGAACTGACTTGAGTTTGTTCGGCTAAAATCTCTTGTTTGACTATTTTTTGACCTTCAAATCGCTGCTGAGAACGAATCGTAGCTTTCAGATTTAAGTCTGTACCATCTTTCTTCTGAGTACCGGCGATTGTAGTCACGGTTTCCGCAACCGTAGCACTGCCTTCGGCTTTCCAAGATTTGATCTCTGTGCGGTAATTTAAACTGGGATAGCGCTGCCAAAGTTGAGTTAGTGCTTTTTCCATATTCTGACTGTTCAATCCGTCAGAATGTGTGAAATTTTGACCATAAAATGCCATGACTGCTTTGACATCGCGACGATTTGCTGCTGCGTCAATTTCGGTTAGCAGCTTTGTCAATTCGGCCGGTGCATTTGCTCTTGTTTGAGCCTGAATTTGGGGATTTGTTTCGCGCACTCCTTGGGCCCGCACAGCCACCGGATGTAACGCGCTAGCACTTATAACTGTTAAAAATATCAAAAAAGGTGCGATCGACCCTTCGACGGAGTTCATCCTGAACCCTGAGTTCATCCTGAACCCTGAGCGTAGTCGAAGGGCCGAAGGGCTCAGGGGAGCCGGCAAAGGTAGCCAGCGATCGGCTTTTTTGTCCCGATGGCTGGTCAAATACTCAGATACACTTGGCACTAAATTCAAAAAATTACGCATTAGATGATACTTTGGTTATTTGTCAGGGGTCGCGGCGCGGACAATGGTTCGCCTGCAACTAAGACTGACAACTGACTCGGAACACGGCACTATCTAATTTTAGATGGCTGATGGGAAATTGGCTGAAACAACCGTAATAATCAGCGTAATAATCTAAAACCTCAAACATAAATATCGATCGACCTGTGGAACTTGTAAAAGAGACAAATACCTTGACAAAAGCGCCCCTCCGGTTGTTGATTGCAGCTAGTGGCACTGGTGGACATCTATTTCCGGCGATCGCCACCGCACAGCAGTTGCACGACTGTCACATCGAATGGCTGGGTGTTCCAGACCGCATGGAGACTCAGTTAGTTTCTTCCCTTTACCCCCTCCACACGATCGCCGTTGAAGGCTTTCAGCAGCGATTTGGACTCGGTACGGTGCGAATTTTGGCCGGACTCCTCGGCGCAATTCTTCGAGTACGCCGATTGCTCAAACGGGGAAATTTTCAGGGAGTATTTACTACTGGTGGTTACATCGCAGCACCGGCAATTCTGGCGGCTCGCTCTTTGGGTTTGCCGGTGATTCTCCACGAATCTAATGTTTTTCCGGGTAAGGTGACTCGTTGGTTTAGTCCTTTTTGCACTAAAGTTGCGATCGGATTTGAGGCGACGGCTGGCTATCTACCCCGCGCAAAAACCGTGGTTGCGGGTACTCCGGTGCGATCGCAATTCCTGACTCACGAACCTCTAAACCTACCAATTCCTGACAGTGTACCCGTAATTTTAGTCATGGGCGGCTCTCAAGGTGCTGTCGCAGTCAATAAGTTAGTGCGAGAATGTGCTCCGGCTTGGTTTGAGGCGGGCGCTTGGGTAGTTCATCTCACCGGCAATAATGACCCCGATGCTGAAAGTTTGAAACACACGCAATATATATCGATGCCATTTTATGATAATGTGGCGGGTTTGTTGCAGCGGGCAAATTTAGCAATTAGTCGATCGGGCGCCAGTGCTATGACAGAATTAGCAGTGACCGGAATGCCTTCTATTTTAATTCCTTTTCCTTACGCCGCCGACAACCATCAACATTTTAATGCCGAAGTATTTGCCAAAGCTGGGGCGGCCTTGCTATTTCCCCAAAATGAATTGACAGCAGATTTGTTGAAAAGTAAGGTTTTGTATTTATTGAGTGATGCTGAATATTTAGCAAAAATGTCTAAAGCAGCCCATCAATTAGCAGTGACAGACAGTACAGAACGTTTGGCAAATTTAGTGCGACAGTTGTTAAGTAAGAAGTCATTAGTCATTAGTCAGTAGCCAGTAGTATAAATTCTGCTGATTTGCGATCGGACCAACTTTTCAATTTTGAGGCAACCCTGTAATTTACGATAAAATAGAAACTAAAGGCAGGCCAGTCAAGCCAGCCTTGGTACTCAACTTTAAAAAAGCGCAAAATTTATGTTCTTCCATCCATCTTATTTGTTGTTGATTCCTGGCATGATTTTGATGTTTTGGGCGCAAAATCGCGTGCAAAGCACCTATCACAAATACTCCCAAGTTCGCTCCACTATGGGGATGACAGGAGCGCAAGTAGCCCAAGAAATCTTGAATCGCATGGGTGTACATAATGTGCAAATCGAACAGGTTGCGGGACAACTTACTGACCATTATGACCCCAGCGCTAAGAAAGTTCGCTTATCTGAAGGCGTATATGGTTCTGACTCTTTAGCCGCCGCCGCTGTAGCAGCCCACGAGTGTGGGCACGTATTACAAGATGTCCAAGGCTACAAAGCAATGAACTTGAGATCATCCCTAGTTCCCGCAGCTAATTTGGGTTCTAATATCGGGCCGATGCTAGTTGTAGTAGGAGTTGTCTTGGGAAGTGCGGGAGGCATTTTCATCAATATCGGAATTGCCCTGTTTTTGGCAGTTATTCTCTTTCACATTGTGACTCTACCCGTTGAATTTGATGCTTCTAATAGAGCATTAAAGTTAATTAATGAATTTGGGATTTTGCAAGGTGAAGAAAATCGAGCGGCTAAAAAAGTGCTGGATGCAGCGGCACTGACTTATGTCGCCACAGCTTTGTATTCGGTACTTCAATTAGTTCAATTGTTGATGATGCGGAGAGATTAATCAGCTTCGCTGAATAAAGAAGCAAGAAGAAAATACTCGTTGCCAGGTTTTGCCAATTGGCGACAACTTGACGTCAAAAGGTAAAACCAATTTTAACGAGTTATTTTTAATACAGTTTCTCTGGGTGAAATCCTTTTCCCTTTTTCTTGGCGTTGATTTGCCTTAAGATGCTTCTTCACAATTCAGTTGAGTCTTGAAGTATTCCTTGAGGGATTGATGAGTGATTTTACCGCCATTTTGAGCAGCAAATTTCCAGGGTTCTTCTTGATGTGTCATGTTACCTAACTTCCATGCAGCAAACTGCCCAAACACAGAGTACACTTCATCAAGCAGGCTCTTAGTTTCTTCGTCGTAAATCGAAAAGTTTATATCTTCAGGACATGGAATTGCACCAGCACCATACTCCTTATAGTAACGGTACAAATCAGGAACAGCGGGGCCGTGAGTCCATGCTTCTATCGCTTCAGGAAATAGCGGTTCATCGTACAAAGCTAAATGAAAGCCTTGAGCATAGTAAACTAATTTCTGAAGCTTGAGATTAGATATCAGATCGCCAGCATCTTCACTTGCCTGAGCCAAAAAGTATTTGGCTACATCATAACAACTCAGCATAAATTACTTGGTAGTCATTAAACGGCAGAATTAGAACGAGATTTTTTTGATTCTCCCGCGACTCAACCAGACTATATCTGTTTGGAAATGTTTTCACGCGGAATTGCGAGATGTGTTACTTTATTTACATTATAGTATATTTTATCAATCTATGCGATATTCAACTTTACAAAATCAACTACCGATTCTAATCCGGTCTGCGTTTTCAAATTAGTAAAAACAAAAGGTTTTTCCCCACGCATTTTTTTCGTATCCCTTTCCATCACACCCAAATCTGCGCCCACATAGGGTGCGAGGTCTGTTTTATTAATTACCAGCAAATCAGATTTAGTAATTCCTGGTCCTCCTTTGCGGGGAATTTTGTCCCCCGCCGCCACATCGATTACATAAATTGTCAAATCTACTAACTCTGGGCTAAAAGTTGCAGCTAAGTTATCGCCACCACTTTCGACAAAGATTAAATCTAAGTCGGTGAATTTGTATTCTAATTGTTCGATCGCTACTAAATTGATCGAAGCATCTTCGCGGATGGCTGTGTGGGGACATCCGCCGGTTTCTACGCCCAAAATGCGATCGCTCTCTAAAGCCTGACTCCGCACCAAAAATTGTGCATCTTCCTGAGTATAGATATCATTAGTCACCACAGCAATCTTGTACTGCTGACGTAGCGACTTACACAAAGCATCCAGTAAAGCAGTTTTTCCCGAACCAACCGGGCCAGCAATTCCTACACGAAAAGCACTCATAATTATTTTGGGCATGGGGCATGGGGCATCGGGCATGGGGCATGGGGCATCGGGCATCGGGCATGGGGCATCGGGAATTGGGCATTGGGCATAGTTTCTTCCTTCTTCGTACCCTGAGCGTAGTCGAAGGGCATTCTTCCTTCTTCCTTCTTCCTTAAGGTTGTTCCTCAGCCTCCGGTGCATCCGATTCTTGCAAAATCACCGCGCGCTGCTGGGGATCAACCCGATTGCTTTGCTCTTGCATCACCGTTTTAGCAAGACTGGGATCGAAGTAGCGATTAAAGTCCGATCGCGACTGATTGACTCTCTTTTCAGTCAGATTGACCTCAGCTTGGATTTCCTGCAATTTTTCTTGCACTGCTCGGTAGTGTGGCCAAAGCTGAATCAAAGCAGAAGTTGCACAAACTGAAAGTACAATGTTGACTGTTAATTTCACTCCTGCTTCCGCTGCGAGAGTTTGGTGAGGGTAAGAACGCCGGCGGCTGCTGGTGCGAGGAGCAACGCGAGGCGAGTTTTTTACACGACGGAGTGGGGTAACGGTAGGTTGAATCGCTTGCATAATTTTTTTACAAATGTCTGAGACTGACCTTTCAAAGCTGCTAATTCCAGAAAAATTTCAGTTGAATCCACGCCTGTCCCTGTTTGTCAGGGTGATAGCAGCTAAAATTTTTGAGACAGAGTGATGCCTGGGACAGATTTTTAACATAAAAATGCCTGCCCTTGCAGTCTTGTCTTGGTGACCACAAACAATCTACTCCACTGTGGCAGCAATTGTCTGCACCCTCAAGATTTAACTGCTGAGGCAGGCGATGAAAGCGGTTCTGGCTGTTGTCTAGAAACTACTTGTATAGTTCAGTAGACAAGCGGAAAGCCAAGATTCCGGGAATCAAAGCAATTACGAGGGCGATGTAGACTTGGCTATCTGTTAAAGACATATGGGAAAACTCCTTTTAACGCGGACGAGCTTTCACTAATTTCCGGCAAATTGGCGCTTTTGGGAATCATTTGTTACAACACGCAATAAAAATGCTTCGAGGGCTTCGGAAGATAGTAGACAGAACAAAGGCGATCGGGTGCTAGATTAGGTTAAGATAAGTGAAGGTGAAACTAATTCTCCACAGAGTCGGTGATTTGCGCTGCGCTCTTTACTTGCAACTTTTAGGTGCACAGAATAGTTAATGGTAGACCAATTTCTCGAATCTTCTCCCATTTTAGGAGTTGACACATTTTTATTATTGTTAGTTTTGGTGGCTTTGGAGGCTGTTCTCTCGGCTGACAATGCGATCGCCCTGGCATCTATTTCTAAAGGTTTGTCAGAACCAAAGCAACAGCAACAGGCTCTCAATTTCGGTTTGATAATTGCTTTCGTACTGCGGATTTCACTGATTTTAACCGCTACTTGGGTGATCCAATACTGGCAGTTTGAACTGCTGGGTGCTCTGTACCTACTGTGGCTGGTTTGGCAGCACTTTGCCTCAGATGCTGACTCCGAGGGAGAACATCACGGGCCCAAATTTTCGTCTGTTTGGCAAGCAATTCCCATGATTGCTTTTACGGATTTAGCGTTTTCTTTGGATAGCGTCACTACTGCGATCGCAGTTTCGGATAACACGGTTATTGTTGTCACTGGCGCTACCATTGGCATTATTGCTCTGCGATTCATGGCTGGATTGTTCATCCGCTGGCTGGATGAATACGTTCACCTGGAAAGTGCTGGCTACATCACGGTTGGGTTCGTGGGAATCCGGTTGTTGGTGAAAGTAATTAATGAAAATTTAGTCCCTCCGCAGTGGTTAGTAGTTTCCAGTATCGCCTTGATATTTGTTTGGGGATTTTCTAAACGCACTCCAGAGTTGATCGAAAGTACAGAGTCCTTAGAATCTGCTTTTCAGCAGGACTCAGAAGTGGCTTTGCAGGAACCGGAAGGGCAGAAGTCCGAAATTTAAGATATTTTATTATAGACTTTGGTTTTTTGGTAAAGTCGATCGATCTTTTGCTAAAGGTCGATCAATTTTTTAAGTAGGTAACAATGTTATTTCAAAGACATATTTAAATCACTCTATGTGTTACTGTCAAAAGCAACTTTGAGGATTCAGCCTTCCTGTCCGGCATTGTATCTTTAGATCGAGAAAACACCTATGTATCGATTCCAGATTATTGGACACACGAAAACTGGCGAATCCATCGGTATCGTCGGTTCTACTCCCGAATTAGGACTGTGGGATATCACGAAATGCCTACGCCTTAACACAAGTGCCGATCGCTATCCTCTATGGTACACAGATATAGACATTCAGCCATCTCTGGATTTGGGCGATCGCCAAAAAATTGAATACAAGTACGTGTATATTGATGCCAATGGTATCGCAGCATGGGAAGGATTTGGTTTTAACCGCTGGATACCGATCGACCCAGACCACAAATCCAGCAAAATAATCGTAGACGATGGCGCATTTGGTTATTTCCAGCCTTATCCATTCGGATACTATGAGGAACCCGTTGTCAAGATACCCTCACACAAAAAGTCTGAAGGTTTAAAAATTGCAGTGATTGGTAGTTCCGTCGCCAAGGGTCAAAAAGCCTGGATGTTCAAAGGTTGGGCTTCCCAGTTAGCGGAGTCTTTGCAGGAAAAATACGGACACCAAGTCGTGAATTTGTCAGAAGCGGGGGCAAATGTCAGCAAAACGATCGCCCGTTTTCCCTCAGTTGTCGCCCCAGAACAACCAGATGTGGTGATTATTGCCCTGTCCCTGGGTAACGAAGGGCTCGCCTACTGTCGCCCCCACGAACGACGGGGCGCGCAACGCAGGTTTGAAAGTGGTTTGCAGCAGTTGGTGAAAATGACGCGGGCACTGGGAGCACGGCCGATGCTGGGCGGGGTATATCCCCACGGCAATTATAACTCAGAACACTACTGGCTGCTGCGAGATACTCACCAGCGGATGCTGAATTGGGGTGTTCCGGTGCTGGATTGGTTGGGAGTGTTGGATGATGGAGAGGGACGCTGGAAACAGGGGATATCCTTCGATCCTTCTCACCCAAACACGATCGGTCATAAGCTGATGTATGAGACGATCGATCTTAACTTGTTCGCGATCAACAAAGACGAATTGGTAAGAGAAAAACAATACTTTTCCAAACCCAAAACAGTTCCAGTTTTCCTTGACAATGTGGATTTTCAAGTCTCTGCTTGTCTGGAAGAACAGAGTTTGCGGATCATCAATTCATCACCAAACAATTACACAATCGCTCCCTATTGGCAAGCAATCCAAACTGCACTGCAACGCCAAGCAGGATTGATACCGGGAATCTATATTGCCAAGAATGTCAAGTCAGGGACGCTTCCTTTCTTTGCAGTTCAGGAAAATGGGACGATCGAAACTACAGTAGAAATTCCCCCTGGCGCTGATTTGGAATACACTTCCGCTTTCAATCTTTTTGCGCCGAACAACTCACAACTGTTGTTCTATGACGGGAATTTGGGAATTTTGAAATTAGACGATCGCCACCTTTGGATTATCAACGAATCAGACAAAGAATACAACATTCAACCGATGTGGAAGGAAGTTCGTCATGTACTGAAAGCTATGCCATCGGGTGTGTATGATGATCCGCTGAATCCCGACGCCCCTTTTCGCACCATGATGATTGGCGACGGGCTCGAAAGTCGGGTGAAAGCACCGCCTAAGTCCGCTGTGTTGTTTCAATATAAATGTCAATTATCGGAGATCAGCCGTGTGGCGATTTTGCCGCTGGGCGATCGATGTGCGGTGCGGATGATGCTGTATAAAATGGAGTACGATGGCCCGGCTTTTCCCTTCGATTTGACGCGCACTACCAATATTGGAGATGTTGCTGATGCGATCGAAAACGGTTTTTATGATATGTGGAATCCGGCTTTTCTGCACTACAGTGCTGAAGCGGGTAGAATCTATCATAGCAAGTGGTCTGGTCTTTCTTTTGCTCATGAAGTTGAGGATACAGACGATCCGGTTAATGATATGTCTCCGGTATTTGAACGGATGCGCGATCGATATACGGCACGTTCTGGGCGGTTTTGGTACGCACTTAAACATTGCGACAAGGTGCTGTTTGTCCGCACTGGTATTGCCGATCGCAATGGTGCGATCGATCTAATCCATAAACTTGAATATCAATGTCAGGGGAAACCTTTTCAATTGCTACTGCTTTCTCCCCAATCTTCCGATGAGTTTGCAGGTTTGGATAATGTGCTGCATTATAATGTGGAGTTTAATCCCGATCGAATGTATGACGATTTGGGACACTGGATGTACTGTACGGATGTGATGCGAGGGATTTTGGAGTCGATCGGGGTTTCTAGTAAAAACCTGTTTTGGTGTCCGCCTAAGATACCGCAAAATAGGTAATATTGATTTCGGTGGGATCGGAATGATTAAACCGCGAAGACGCGAAGGACGCGAAGGAAGAGAAAGAAGAAAATGCTGTTCTTTCTTCGCGCTCTTCGCGCCTTCGCGGTTCATTTAATCTTACTCCATAACTGTCAACAAAATAATTGAATTATTGTCGGCTTGGTCACTTTTCCCATCGCATTTCTAGGTAATTCTTCAACTGTCAAAATTCGGGTGGGGACTTTATACACAGCCAATTGCTCTTTTGCCCAATTCCTGAAAGATCCTAATGTTAAACTACATTCCGATCGCAAAACTAACGCAGCACAAACTCGCTCACCCCATTCTATATCCTCAACCCCAACCACCGCACATTCGTGAATCTCTGGATGCGATCGCAATACTTCCTCAATTTCCAAAGCTGAAACTTTATAGCCTCCGGTTTTGATGATATCCACACTCATCCTTCCGAGGATGCGATAGTTGTCATTATCAACTACTGCGAAATCTCCTGTACAAAACCAGCCATCTCGGAAAGTTTTCGCCGTTGCTTCGGGGTTTTGCCAATATTCCAGAAATACTCCGGGACTTTTGACTTGAATTTCTCCTGGTGTTTCTGCTGTTACTAATTCTCCTTTTTCATCGACTAATCGCACTTCCACACCAGGTAGAGGTTTTCCCACATATCCTGATTCCCGTTTACCGTGTAAAGGGTTGGATAAGGCCATGCCAATTTCTGTCATCCCGTAACGTTCTAGCAGAAAATGATGGCTGATGTTTTGCCACTTTTCTAATACTTGAACTGGTAATGCTGCTGAACCTGAGACCATTAAGCGCATTTTTGCACAACTTTTAGATCGCCTGTTTTGGGTTTCTTCCGTAGCGGTTTCCCACGCAGCAATCAATTTTACATAAATCGTCGGTACTGCCATAAATAAGGTTAAATCACCATCACAAATGCGATTCCAAACTGTTTCGGCATCAAATTTGCTCAACATTTCGCACTCTGCGCCAGCCCATAAAGCACAGGTTAATACATTGACAATTCCGTGTATATGATGTAATGGGAGTACGTGGAGAATGCGATCGCTTGATGTCCATTCCCAAGCGTCGATTAAGCTGGTTACTTGAGCTTGAATATTTTGATGAGTGGTAACAACACCTTTTGGTTTTCCTGTTGTACCGCTGGTGTAGAGAATTAAGGCGCGTCTGGTGATATCTATTTCTGGAAGAGGACTAATCTGAGTGGGAAGGGTTTCTGAGGTGAGGATAAATCGTAGGTTGTGCGATCGGGCGATCGGGCGCAATAAAGCTTCAAAATTGGGATGAGCAACAATCATTGATGCTCCAGAATTGGTGATAACATATTCTAATTCTGGTCGCGGGTGGGACACGCATAGAGGTACGGCGATCGCACCGGCGCGCCAAATTCCCCACAGGGTAGCGACATACTCAAACCCAGACGGAATCAGAAAAGCAACTCGCTGTTGGTGTAAATCGGCGACATCTTGAAGCAGATCTGTTGCTATTTGGCTGGATGTGTGCAGCAAATCTGCATAGGTATACGTTTGTTCGTTGGTGGCGATCGCAATTCGAGCTTTGTGTTCTAGAACACGATTTATCAATGGGAGATTCACGTTTATTTACCAATTTATGGTTGATTTAGTTATTTCTTATTGAACACCAAGTGTGTAAGTTCGATCGACTCAGATTTTACAATTTATAAGTATATCGGTATTTTAGGTGCGATCGCTATCTATAGCAATCCTAAATCATTTGTGAATTTCTTGCTCCCTCCCCTGATTCAAGGGGAGGGTTGGGGTGGGGTAAAAAATTACGACTCCTGCAAGGATTGTTTATGCTTAGCATAGTCAATTCTTGGTTTCATATTCTCAGGCTTATGAGTTTGGTAGCAAACTATTATAATTAGGAGTTAGATTGTAAATTAATAACTCCATTGATTGAGAACAACAAACTGATTTTTTAGGTCATACTCTGCTGTCTCTAAATTATCAATTGCCTTCACTATCGCCTGATAACTCATATTCTTAGAAGCCTCAGAATCTTGATAAACTGCCAAAATCCCTGAATGTTCTGGGTTCGCTTGATGTAATTCCTGAAAGTCATCACAATTGCGTGTCAGCACGACTCTCTCATTTTCTCTGGCAGCCTGTAACACGACTGAATCTGGACGATTCATTAAATCCAATGTATTAACTGTGGCTACATCGTGACCGGCTGCCTGAAGAAGATTAACTAAATACTTTGCTTGAGAATCTTCGTCAAGCAGCATTCGTAGGCTCAAGTTGGACTCCTTTTACTTCTAATCGATAGCGTTCCTCCTCTGCTTCTAATTTTAAAAGTTCTTGATTATTCTCACAGTAATCAATCACCTCATAGATAGCATCAAGTGGTAAATCCCAATTTTCGGATGCTTGTTCCGATGACATGTGATTAGCAGTCATGTCTCGCCAAATAGTCGATGCCAGTAATTTATGTCCTTTAATATAAAGTTGTTTTCGCCAAGGATGAGGACGTGCAATTAAATATTGCCAATTCTCGATTTCTGGTGTAGTTTGGAGTGATTGAACGATCGCACTTAGCAGGGCAAGGCGATCGCTAACTGAGAGTTGACAGGCTTTTTCTTTAAGCTGTTGCAAGGACATATAAAAATGCTCCAACAAAGGTTGGTATCTGAATTATAGTACATTGGAGAAGAACTTCATACATCAGAGCGAAGAGTTCTCCAGTTTGTATAATCAGTTTTAGGGGTTGTTTGATTTTGCTTAACTCGCTCTAACAATCCAGAAATTGCCAAAATTTCTTGAGTTGCAGCTTCGCTTTCAGTATTGGCTAAATAAGCTGCAAAATCAGCAAGCACCTGTAATCGCTCTGGTGATAGTTGCTGGAGTAAGTCATTAAGCTGGTGGTGTAACTCTGTAACAGCTCTCAAATCTGCTGACGAGCGATCATTCATTTGGGAATTATCCGTGCTTTTTCCCTCATTTTACGGCATAGTTTTTTGGTTTGTCAATCTCCACTTGCGATCGCTCTCCCACCGCACCGCATTTTCAAGTTATCAAAGCGTTTGGGCTGATTGTCTGGCTTCCAGTTCCTCAAGGCGAACCCTCTTCACTATCTGTTGGCCCTTGACCGCTATAGTATTTTTCTCGAAGGATTTTAAGTTCTGGCAAGTCAAATATGTCAGATGGATTACCTTCAAGGGCAAGATTCCGCGCACTAACGAGCATAGGATCATTTACATTCACAGAGAATTCTTGCACAGCATTTGGTTCAAACTGTCCCAAGATTAATAGATAGTTTTTCTCTAATCTGCTTGGTGGTCGTGGTTCAAAGCGCAGAGCAGTCTTCACTGCTTCAATATGGTGACTTTGCTTAAAGTCGTTATACTTGTGTCCCAAACATAGCCAAGTCTCAGTCGCCATCAGCCTTTCGGCTATACTAACCGAACCATTTGAAATAGTCGCAAATTCAACAATCAGTTCCCATTCTTGAGCATCAATGTTCGGTAGAAAGCGCATTGCCCTGATCGTAATCGCTTTGAGATATTCAGCAGATTGCTTTAGATTCTGATAAGATACCAATAAACTTCTTATTTCAGCAAGATAGCCTTGTCGCGCTAGATTTTCCAGCACATTTATGGGTTCGCGGATTATCCAAAATTCTTTACGCAAAATTTCCATTAATACACCACGTATATCCTCAAGCCCCAAAATAGAAAGTCTATAGAGAGCAAAGCGAATATATCTTTCCAATTTACGTATCTCATTTGAATTACTACCATCTGACTCGTGCAAACTTTGCCAGCTATCCTGGAACAGCTTAACTAAGTCTCGACGTAATTCATCTCTATGGTTATCCCAGATATTGTTAGAACTCCTGAAAGAAGCAGCCCATTGATTGATTGCAGTAAAAGAGTCTTCCTCTGGTGGCTGTGTAGACTTTAATTCTCCTTCTAATCCCAAAAATTGTTTTTGCTTTGACAAGTCTCTATCACGAGTCTTTTTATTGAATAGGTACTTGTATATTTTGCGACTAAGATCGGTTTTATGCGTATAAATTCTTATAGCTCTTAGGCATTGCTGATAACGCTCAATGTTATGCCACCAGAGTTCATCATTGTGATAGGAGCTTGAAAAAATAGCACGATGTTCTGAGTTCAGTATCCAAAGTGGGTTCACAACACTATCAAAGCGCTCGTTTAATTTATCTAGAAGTTCATCATCATTACATTGCTCTAAAAACGAAGAAACTTCGTAGATTTTCTCGGTTTTTTTATCGTTGAGATTTAGACCGAGCTTTTGTAACTCATCTGTTAAGATACTTTCAATTACATCCATATCTTCAGGATTTGGAATGATTATAATCATGTCATCAACATAACGATGAAACTCAACTCCCCACTCATTACCACTTCCAAATTTTGCATCTACTGAAGTTAAATAAATATTTGCATAAAATCCCGATCCAATGCTTCCCTGAGTAATACCTTGACCTAATTCATGCTCATCAATATTTTTAGAAAGTAATAACCGAATTAGCCAACGTACACGCTCACTAACTGTTAATTCTCTGGAAAGTTCAGCGCAAAGCTGATCTTGAATAATTTTTGTGTAGAATGATTCAATATCTACTCTTAGAATTGCACCATTGGGGTAGTTACTAGCACTATCTCGTGCTTTTTTCATGTAATAACAATAAGCTTCAAACCAATATTCATATAGATACTCCGTATCTCGACTATTATGTTTTGTAGATATTTTATACGCATAACTGCTACCTCTCAACTTAGAAGTTTTATCACCTAATTTTTGAATAATGGCTACTGAAAGAATTTCTTCTTCAATACGCGAAAGTCCTTTAGGTCGAATACCTTTTTCATTCTTAGGAACTTTATAGGATATCAAATCATTTGTTAACGCAACGTCATCATAATAAGCATTTAATTGCTCATGTAAGTCGTATAGCTTAACTTCAATATCTCGTTCAAATAGGCGCATTTCAGTCTCATCGTACAAAGCCTGTCTTAAAAGATTATTGTGTGCTCTGGCCCAAGCCAATCTGAGATTGTCAAGACCGATAACTCCATTCCAATCCTTATCTTCTGCTAGATCAGCACTGCATATACTCATAAAATCAGCATAAAATTTTGCATAATACTGTATAATACTTTTATCTCTCCAATGGCAGTTTTGTGGATTATTAAAATAAACAAAATGATTGCCTGAACTAATCTGATGAACAGAATGTCGATTACCTACGAGCTGATGTAGAGTATTTACCATTTCCTTAATTCTTTCATCTAAAGTAATTTCACTATTTGTGCCTATTTGCACTTGCTTTTCCATATTCTTGGTTCCAATGGTTAAAATGTGCATAAAATCAATTGGGACACTTTCTATTAATTGTTTATAAGCTTGAGCTTCCGACGTTCCAAGTCCTAGATTATTCTCGGTTGTATGCCCATCAATGTCAATACCTAATACTCTTAGTTCTTCAAAATTTGCTTGAGAATTTCTGTAAATTTGACTGAAGGGAGAAATAACATTAACTTGCATCACTAAGACATTAGACAAAGATGGAAAATCGGATGAAGAAAGCTCGTTACGGAGGTATGTGTTTATACGATTTATAGCATTCGGGAAGCCTTGATTTACAGGTTTAAATTCCAGATTAATTAAATGAGAAGAAGCAGACTTAAGATTTGTCATCATCTGGATATATAACCCAATTGCACGATGGCTTGGATCAACACCAATCAAAATAATATTCACCTCATTCGTAAGTTTACCTTGTTCTTTTAATCGAATAACTGTTTCCAAAAAAGCAGTAGAAGCAGCGCCAGCACCACAACCTATATCTAATATACAGACTTTTTGCTTATGTCTTAGCCAGCTTATTAGTTGTTCTTCTTTAAGAATAAATTCTAGACTGTGTGCTGCCTTGAAATAATGTGTTGGAAACAGAGCATAATATTGGAAAGCAATATGTTTCCAGTCAGTTTCTTGAAGTTTTTGTTTTAAGTTGTTATAGGGTAAAAGTTTATAGCCATTAGCATCTTGAACTTTTGTCTCAAGCCACTGATGTACCGCAGTATAGGCATCTGCAACAAGAGGATGAAAGTGGCGATATATAGGTTGTGGTTCAGTCATTGAATGTATGCCTCTGGTATTTGGTTGATGAATTTGCTGCGGAACTTTGAGAAACCCCTAGAATCTCTTGAGTAAGCCGATATAAACAATCTTCGCTTTGCTCTTGTCATTGCGACATAAAATAACCGCTTTTCTTCTTCTAATTTGTTGTCACTAACACTATAATAACAGAGGATACAAAAATTAGAGCTTGTCGGATATCTTCATCCTCTAGTTCTGGAAACTCTTGATGTAGTTCTGCTCGATCGGGATAAGTTGCTAGCAGCTCGATTACCCGACGAACAGTCAGCCGAAGATAGCGAATACATGGTTGCCCATTCATCCGCTTTGGATTGCTTGTAATACGATCTATTTTCATTTATCCTAATCTCAACTCTTCCTTATTATTTTATATCCCATCTTGCCAGTTCGGAAACTTAGACTGATAAATTCTCGCTTGCTTTGGGTGAAACCGCAAATCAAAACCAAGTGAGGTACAATACATGATATAATCTAAGAGACTGCAAATTGCTAGTGAATGTCAAAAGTTAAGTAGATAATTTTATATACTCATGACTATTTTTACTCTACGATCGATCAAAAAAGACTTCGGCATCAAAGAACTCTTGACAGATGCCAGTTTCAGCCTCGATGAAGGCGATAAAGTCGGACTCATCGGCACCAACGGTTCCGGGAAATCAACCCTGCTGAAAATGATTGCGGGCTTGGAGTCGATCGACTCTGGCGATCGCTGGGTCAATCCCGGCGCTACAATTGTCTATCTCCCCCAACAGCCCGATTTGGACGAAAATCACACGGTTTTAGAGCAAGTATTTGCCGACAGTGGCGAACAAATGGCTTTGGTGCGCGAATACGAAGAAATTTCCGACCACTTGTCCCACGGTAAAGGCGATACAGACAAGTTGCTGGCGCGACTGTCTGCGGTGTCTGAACGCATTGATGAGGTGGATGCGTGGGATTTGGAAACTAAGGCTAAATTGATTTTGACTAAGTTGGGAATTGAGGATTTTGATGCCAAAATTGGCGATTTGTCCGGCGGCTACCGCAAGCGAATTGCCTTAGCAACTGCTTTACTTTCGGAACCTGATGTGTTGTTGATGGATGAACCGACAAACCACTTGGATGCGCTGTCTGTGGAGTGGTTGCAGAACTATTTGAACGGCTATCGCGGTGCTTTGTTGTTGATTACGCACGATCGCTATTTTCTCGATCGCGTCACCAATCGCATCCTAGAGATCGATCGCGCCGACCTTTTCAATTATAGTGGCAATTACGCCTACTACTTGGAGAAAAAAGCCTTAGCTGAAGAATCCGCCGCCAGCACTCAGCGCAAACACGCGGGAGTATTGCGACGTGAGTTGGAATGGCTCAAAAAGGGGCCTAAAGCGCGCAGTACGAAGCAAAAGGCTCGGATCGATCGAATTAAAGATATGCGCGCAGAGGAGTTCAAAACAGCCAATGGCAAAGTCGAGATTGCTACAGCCGGCCGCCGAATTGGTAAGAAAGTTGTTGAGTTATTGAATATCCGTAAAGCTTACGGCGATCGCACTTTAATTAAAGATTTTACCTACAATTTCACTCCCGAAGACCGGATTGGAATTATTGGCTGCAATGGCGCGGGGAAATCGACGCTGATGGATATCATCACCGGACGAATTCAGCCGGATTCGGGGACTGTAGAAATCGGAACAACGATTCACATCGGTTATTTCGACCAGCATTCGGAGGATTTGATACCAAACGAAGACCAACGAGTTATTGAATACCTCAAAAGTGTCGGGGAATTGGTGAAAACAGCCGACGGGGAAATCATTACGGCTTCTCAAATGTTGGAGAAATTTCTGTTTCCGCCGATTCAACAGTATGCACCGATTAACAAACTTTCCGGCGGGGAAAAGCGCCGATTGTTTCTGTTACAGGTTTTGATGAGTGCACCGAACTTGCTGATTTTAGATGAACCGACAAACGACTTGGATGTCCAGACTTTGGCGGTGTTGGAAGATTATCTGGAAGACTTCAACGGCTGCGTAATTGTCGTTTCGCACGATCGCTATTTTCTCGATCGCACAATTGACATGGTATTCTCCTTAGAACCTGGTGGAAATCTGCGTTTGTATCCCGGTAATTATTCCGTATATTTGGATCACAAGAAAGCCGAAGAAGCGAAGGAACTTAAAGCACAAAAAAACAAAGGTAAGCTACCAACAGCCACTGAAGCTAATAATCCAAAAGTCGAAGCTCAAGCTCCAAAACCCAATAAGCTTACGTTTAATGAAAAACGGGAATACGATCAGTTAGAAGCTAAAATTCCGCAGTTGGAAGCTGAGAAAGCAGAAATTGAGCAGATTTTGTCTCTAAATTCTCCGAGTGGGTTTAGTGAGGTGAAAAAGTTATCTGAACGTTTGGGAAAATTGAATCAGGAGATTGAGCGCGCGACTGAGAAATGGATGGAATTAGCGGAAAGGGTGGGTTAGAGATAAACGAAGGACACGGCAGTGCCCATTGGTGTCAACTTAAAGCCAAACCCTGTCACAGATTGCTGTTTGACTATTAAGCCTAGATCCCCCCTAGCCCCCCTTAACAAGGGGGGGACAAGAGTCCGATCAAAGTCCCCCTTCTTAAGGGGGATTTAGGGGGATCTGGACTAGGATATAAACGAGAGATACCAAGGCTTTCAGGCTTAAGTTGACACCTATGGGCAGTGCCGTGTCCCTACAATTGATCGTGGTAGGGACACGGCACTGCCGTGTCCTCTATGTCATTCCAATGCAAATGGAATTAATATCACAGAATAACTAGATATCATGCTAAAACGGATATACATTGACAATTTTCGCTGTCTGGTAAACTTTGAACTTGACTTTGATGCAATTAATCTATTTCTCGGTGCTAACGGATCGGGTAAATCAACAGTTTTTGAGGTGTTGCAGAAAATCCAAGCATTGGTCAGCGGCGACAGTAAGGTAGAAGGAATTTTCAAACCTGCGGACTTCACCCGCTGGCAAACCTTACAAATTCAGCGTTTCGAGCTAGAAATTCTCGGTAATGACGGCTGCTACAAATATCAATTACAAATCGATGAGTATGCAGATAAATGTCGTGTTAGGTACGAGAGTCTGCTCTTTGATAACCAGCCTTTACTACAATTTGAATTCGGTGAAGTTCAACTCTATCGAGATGATTATTCACCGGGCCCGAAATACCAGTTTGACTGGTCGCAATCTATTCTGCCTTCATTAATGCCAAGAAAAGACAACACGAAGTTAACTTGGTTTAGAGAACGGATGGCGCGATTTATCATCGTGCAAGTTGTTCCTAGCTTGATGGTTGATGAAAGTAGCCAAGCACAAAGGCGTTTGACTCCTAAGATGGAAAATTTTGTTTCTTGGTATCGCTACTTATCTGAAGACCAAGGTAAAGTTGCTGAGATTGGAAATATTTTAAGAGATGTTTTGGATGGATTTACAAATTTTAAGTTTGAGAGGGTTAGCGAAGATAATTTGGTGTTAAAACTGCGGTTTTCAGGAGAAACAGATAATATCAAACCAATTGAATATCGTCTCAGAGAATTGTCGGACGGACAAAAAACATTAGTTGCTTTATACGCACTGATTCACGGTACAAAATCTGAAGACTATACTGTGTGGATTGATGAACCAGAAAACTTTTTAGCATTGCCAGAAATTCAACCCTGGCTGATTAAGATTTATGACCTTTGTAACGAGGGAAAACTTCAATCTTTACTAATTTCTCACCATCCTGAGTTAATCAACTATCTTTTAGCTTCGCCGATTGGCTATTGGTTTGAACGTCAAAGCAATGCTGCGGTTAGAGTCAAAAAAATTAGCAATGAAGTAGCTGACAATTCTGGATTGCAAGTTTCTGAACTGATTGCACGGGGATGGTTGAATGAGTAAGCGTAGAGTTCAGATTGTCATTCTCTGCGAGGATAGACAGCAGGAGGTTTTTGCCCGTCATTTCCTAAAAAAGCGAGGTTTTGGTCCATTTCGGTTTGAGGTTTGTCCGAAAGGTAGCCAATCTGGAGAACAGTATGTACGCACTCGCTATCCGGTGGAAGTGAAAGCTTATCGCCAGAAGAGAAAGGAGCGGATCGGATTAGTTGTGTTAATTGATGCAGATAGGGGTACGCTACAAGAAAGACTCAATCAGTTGGCTAGTGTCCTTGCTGAAGATGAGCAGGAAAAGAGGGAATCCGATGAGGCGATCGCAATATTCGTTCCCAAGCGCAATATTGAGACTTGGATACACTACTTGCAGGGAGAAACTGTG
Source organism: Tychonema bourrellyi FEM_GT703 (assembly GCF_002412335.2). GTDB lineage: Bacteria > Cyanobacteriota > Cyanobacteriia > Cyanobacteriales > Microcoleaceae > Microcoleus > Microcoleus bourrellyi. Next base: position 10,842 of record NZ_NXIB02000028.1, on the reverse strand, counting down.
AATGAAGAGGATGCTTATGCAAAATTTGAGAAAAATGAGGCTGTTTGCAAAACCTATGTTGAAAATTTAGCCGATCGATGTTATGCTCAGGACTTACCAGAAGATGCACCGCGATCGCTTCAGGCAGCTTGTGGGGAATTACAGCGACTATTACCACTTTTAGAGCAATGAGTTAATCACTAATAAATGATATTGTGTCATCGAAAGGAAGTTTGATGATAGCGATAATTATAAATTCTAAAATCGATTAACTGCTGTTGCTGTCATCATCCCCCAAAACCAATCGATTTTGTATCGTTCGATCGCAATTCCTTGCAATCCCTCATTTTGCATCATCGCTTGAAATTCAGAGACTCCATAGGTACGGAAATGAGCGCGGTTGAAACAGCGCAGGAAAAAGTCAAAAACCTTGCAAGTTAAATAATCATAACACCAATCTGTAATCACTAGACGACCATTGGGTTTGAGAACCCGTTTTGCTTCTTGGAGTGCTTGGGATGGATCTCGAAAGAAATGAAATGCACTTGTTGAAATTACTATATCAAAATAGTTACTGGGAAATGGCAGGTTGTCAGCACTACCTAGTTTTAATTCCACAGATTCAGGTAGTTTCTGTTTGGCAATTTCGAGCATTTCGGCACAGGCATCAATTCCGGCAACCTCTATTTCTGGAGACACCTGCAACAGACGCTGAATTAAAACCCCCGTTCCACAACCAAGGTCTAAAATACGTTCCCCTTGGTTAATTTCTAGACGGTTGAGTGTTTCCCCAATTGTGGTATTTATATAAAATGCCCAGCGACTATCGTATTGCTTTGCGAGGCGAGAATATTCTCTTTGAACGGGGTCTGAGTACATAAGTTTTAATGCGGATTATCTGTTTATTTTGAGTTTGGAAATAGTATAAGATAAAACTGATATAAAAGAAACCGGGTTTTTGACTGGTTCAATGGCTGTAACCCATCTTCTCGGAAAAAACCCGGTTTCTGACCACCCATGCGTCCAGGACGATGAAGCTTTGAAACAATTTTATTTTACTTTTACTTTCACAGTCCTAGACTCTAATGTAAATTCTGGAATATCTGCCAATTCTGTTTCGCTCAAACTGTATTGTTCACAAACCAAACTCAGACGAGTTCCAGCACTTGTTACCGCATTCACAGAATGAGTCAAGTCTCCTTGAAAATACACCAGCGTGTTTGCTTCTGGCTTAATTTGCCCGACTTGTTTTTTGTGACAGCGCAATACCAACTCGCCACCTTCTAGATTTGCCGGGACTTGCACATACAAAACGCTGACTGTCGCGGGCGGTTCAACTGTTTTGCAGTACGATCGCAAAGATCGATCGATATGCGGATCGACGCGGGAACCTTCTTTCAACAGCAAAGGGTTGAGGTAAAAAGCATTGCAAGCTGGCTGTAATGCTTGGTCTAGATAGGGTTTGAACGCAGGAAATCGCTGTTCCACTTGGGCGATTTCGGAACGTTGAAACACGACGGAAAAGCCTTTTGTACCGATGAAGTCGCGGTTGAGGTTATTGATCGCAAAATAAGGCGATGCGAGAATTGCTCCTCGCAAATCGTTGAGGTAAGTAATGGAGAAAGCGTTAGGATGTTTGCTATAGTATTTCAAGGCATTGAAAAGTCAATCGATTTTAGATTTTAGATTTTAGATTGATTCCACGGATAAATCCGGGGGCTTGTACCACCTTTGAAATTCTTGGTCATAAGAGTTCAACGAAATAAGAGTTTTTTGGCTCACTTACGTCATCGTGGATACAAAGATCGGGTTTTGCTGCTAAAAAACATGGTAACAGTGATCAGTCTCGGTAAAAAAACTTTGCTGCATCCGACGAGTAAAGTAATGTGAAGGAAGATTTTGTTTTGTATCAAAAGTCAAGGAGTAATCTATGGCAGAGATTGACAAATAACCATGAATATGGTATGGAGTAAGCAAATAATATTTTAGAGCAAAATCTCGAAAAAGTCGATCGGGCAAAAAAGTTTGCCAAAAAGTCAAAATTTGGCGATCAGTGAGGTACAATTCACGTGTTCATGGGAAAGAATTGCTAAATTTAAAAATCCACCTGTAGAAGCCAGAAGCTAAGAGTCTCAGGGTTTTAGATCGATCGCGAATTAGAAAAAAAACTATGTCTCAAAACGTCACCGCAAAACAGATGGGTTTGGAATCAGCCCAAGACCCGATCGCCGTAGTGGCGACAGTCGAAACAATTCCGGCCGAAACAGTGGCAGTAGAGTCCTACGCCGATCGGTTGATGGATGAATTGTTTGAAGGGGTCGATCGAGCATTTCAGGAAAGTGGCGGACTGCCCACAGAGCCCGTAAAACCAGAAATTATCACCCTCAAGTCGATCTCAGTACCTCAAATAGTTCTGTCGTCGCCACCACCGATGGGAGGCCAACGTTTAGAAAAAGATGTAGTTGCGATCGCCCGCCGAGTCGCTCTAGAAACAACCAAAAAACATCAGTCCAAACAATCCTTCGACAAAATGTTGCTGGGAGCAGCATTTGGTTCTCTTCTGTTAGTTTTGGGATTGTGGCTGGCAAGTCGATCGGGCTGGGTGCGCTTACCCGTAGCGGCCACAACCACGGGTTTAACGCCGACAACTAAGGAAAAAACAGCGCCAGACACCGAGTTTTCCGAATACGTGCAGCGATCGCTAGATGCGATCGAACAAAAAAAATTACCCAAGGGAAACGCCCAACTCTCAGGAGTTCCAGAAGTCGTCCCCCCTGGGACACTGCCGAACATTTCAATTTCCGGTGCGCCACCAGCTACCGCAGGTCTTTCGACCGCAGTCAACCGCATTGCTGACGCCCTCGAACAAGCCGCCGTCCAACCGGGATCACCTGCACTCCCAGCCCAAGTGGTCATCATTCCTCCGGCCACGAATCCGGCCGAGCCTCCCCCCACAGTTGCAGTTTCTCCTTCGGCCACCGCCCCAGCTTCTGGTCGAGCAGTCGCTGTAGCAGGAAAGGCAAGTCCAAGCTCAAGTCCTGTCGCAGCTTCCCCCTCAAAATCTAGCGAGCCGAAGATTTTGGCTCGTGAAACCGAACCTGCGACAGCCCCAGCAGCAGCCCCAGCAGCAACCCAGCCAGCAGCAACCCAGCCAGCAGCAGCCCCAGCAGCAACCCAGCCAGCAGCAGCACAGACACAACCCACCGCGCCAGCAGTAGTCAGCAGCGCGCCGACTTCCGCTCACACGCTGGTAGGGGTTTTGGAATTGGGTGATCGATCGGCTGCTTTGTTTGAAGTAGACGGCGTAGCTCGCAGAATTTATGTCGGCGAAAGCATTGGCTCTAGCGGTTGGACTTTGGGAGAAATCAAAAATCAAGAAGCAGTTATTCGTAAGGGAGGAGATGTGCGATCGGTTTTTGTGGGACAGAAGTTTTAAGAAGTCATTAGTCAGCAGTCATTAGTCATTAGTTTGGTAATTGGTAATTGGTAATTGGTAATTGGCAATTATGAGCCTGTACCTCACAAAGGTTGAAAACAATTATAATAAGTAACAACTAATGACTAATGACTGATGACTAATGACTAATGACTGAGGAAGTATAAAAAAATGGGGTTATTTGAAGATTTCAGTAGATTGTTAGAAACAAAATTAGAAGAATTCCTGCGAAGTAATCCGCATCTGGAATTGCAAGCAATAGAAGAACAACTCAAGGAACAAGAAGAAGACACCCTGCGGCTAATTCTCGAAATCCAAAAACAAGAGAAAACATTGCAAGCAGAGATTCTGTCAACAGCCCAAGAAATTCAACGCTGGAACGATCGCATAAACAAAGCCAAAGCATCTCAAAGACTCGACCTCGCCCAAGCAGCCCAAGAGCGACAAGCAACTTTACTGCGTCAGGGAAATCAGCGCTGGGGTCAAATGCAAGGCTGCAAAGAACGGATTGAAAAAGCTAAAGAACTTTATCGCCAAATTCAAGTACGGCGCAAAGAAGTCCGAGCAAAAGCAGCAGAAGCCGCCACTCATAATGCTACAAAAACAGCTACTAAAACAGAGCAGAGTTGGGATACGAAGGGTTGGAATCAGAGTTCCAATTATAGCAGTTTTAATGCGGCAGATCCTTTAGAAGAAAAGTTTCAAATCTGGGAAGCTGATGAAGAACTCGATCGCATGAAACGCAATCTCAATCGATAGTTTATAGTCAATCTCAAATCTCTCTGATCTTCTGGAGACTCTGCGCCCTCTGCGGTTCAATCAATCATCCTAATCAAATAAACTTGTCCCTCACATCATAGAAATCCATGACTACTCAAAAATCCCCAGTTTCTCCCGTCACCTGGCTCGAAGACCGAGTTCTACTAATTGACCAAAATCGATTGCCTCAAGAATACAGCACAGTCGAAATTAGTCGCAGCGATGATATGGCTGAGGCGATTAAAACTATGATAGTTCGCGGTGCTCCGGCGATCGGGATAGCAGCAGCTTACGGGATGTATTTGGGTGCGAGGGAAATCGAAACGACCGATCGCGCCGAATTTCTCGCTAAATTAGAACAAGTAGGCGATTTATTGCGATCGACCCGTCCCACTGCGGTAAACTTGTTTTGGGCAATATCCCGAATGCTCAAAACTGCTCATGGCGCGATCGGTTCCGTGGAACACATCCAAAAAACTTTGTTAGAAATGGCAAAAACCATTCAAGCAGAAGATTTACAAACCTGTAAAGATATCGGCGACAAAGGTTTAGAAGTTCTCCCCGCGACACCAGAAAAATTAACATTACTAACTCACTGCAATGCCGGTGGTTTAGCAACTGCTGGCTACGGTACGGCATTAGGTGTAGTTCGTTCTGCTTGGCGAGAAGGCAGACTCGCCAGACTTTTTGCAGACGAAACTCGTCCCCGTCTTCAAGGTGCAAAACTGACAACTTGGGAATGCGTCCAAGAAGGAATTCCCGTCACATTAATTGCTGACAATATGGCCGCCCACTGCATGAAACTCGGCATGATTCACGCCGTAGTTGTCGGTGCAGATAGGATTGCTGCTAATGGCGATGCTGCTAATAAGATTGGCACTTACAGTTTAGCAATTATCGCCAAAGCTCACAACGTCCCTTTCTATGTCGCCGCGCCTCTTTCGACCATTGATTTTGAACTGACCGACGGGAGCAAGATTCCGATTGAAGAACGAGATCCAGTTGAAATGTATCAAGTTGGAACTACGCGCATTTGTCCTGTGGGAGTCGATTTTTATAATCCCGCTTTTGATGTAACTCCGGCGGAATTAATCTCAGGAATTATTACAGAACATGGGACAGTTGCTCCTGGTAATTTGAAACAGTTTCAGGTAAAACAATTGGTTTAATTATATGTTATACCAATTTAATGGGTCGTTGCACATATTCCGATCCCCCTAAATCCCCCTTAAGAAGGGGGACTTTGATTGGACTCTTGTCCCCCCCTTAACAAGGGGGGTTAGGGCAGGGCGGTTTCATTCTCTTGTAGGGGCGGTGCCCCCGTGCCCGCCCAGAGGTCTGAAACGCTGATTTGATGGTTGGTGGGGGGGTAGGCACGGGGGCACTACCCCTACAAAATCGCGGTTTTTCCGAGAATGAAACAGCCCTGGGGGTTAGGGGGGATCGAATTCTATGCAGCTTCATAAAAAATTGGTATTACTTAATCGCTTAATTCAACTTTCGGGAATACGTTAGTTAGCTGATGTAGAAATTTTCAACTTATTTAGAACTTGCGTGTCGAGGCCAAAGAAACCGGGTTTTTTGCAGTTTTTACGGTCTTTAACGAAGTATTGTCGAAAAAAACCCGGTTTCTGACTCCCCGTAAGTCCTATTATGATCGCTCTTGTTGTCTATCAAAACTTTATCGAGGATTCAGTACCGTGAGTAATAGTGGAAAGTTTTTTAACGCCAAAAACATGACTATCGGTATCCTAAGTTTGGTAGCGGCTGTTGTCGGTGCGGGAATTGCTTTTGTTCAAGGTTGGCCGCCTGTACTTTTTGGGAAAAAAGACCATTTTTTCTGCGAACTTCGCCCAGATACTCAGCGGGGAGGTGAGGTTTGGACTGTGATGTACCGTCACGATAAAGGTGTGCAACCTTGGCTGAAAATGGTGACAACTTTAGGCGGTGGTTATACACCCATAAGACGCTGCGAAATAATTTCTGAACGCTTGGAAACTTATCGTAAAGATGGTTTGACTCAGTTAGGTTATAGAGGTGATTCTAATACACCGGATCAATATGTGATTTGTGCTAAAACTAAGTTGAGTGGCGATAATTGTCCGCTGTTGGTGACATTGAAGCCCGGTACGCAAAGGTCGGCTTATCAATCATTGCAAGATATTACTGAAGATTTGCGAAACGGTACTGGGGTTTATCAAGGTAGTGAGGGTAAGGTGGCAAATTCTAATTTTTCTCCGTCTTCGCCAGTGATTGATTTAACTCCTTTTTTGGCAGAGGAGGATCGGATTGCTGGATCTAATTCTGTTAAATGATCTTAAATTTGTGCAATCATTCGTAGGTTGGGTTGAGCGAAGCGAAACCCAACTCTCTAAGGCTAAAAAGTTGGGTTTCGTACCTCAACCCAACCTACAACTAAAGCTAAACCAGAAAAACGCAATCATTGGGGGAGTCGGTTGTTAGCAGGAATGAAGGTAAAGGGGAAGCCGAAAAAGTCTTCGCCAGGACAAATGCGCTTGCCCTGGGCTGACTGGGAGGCTGAAAATCCAGAAATTGTAGAGGTGGCTGAAAAGTTTATCTTGGCCAACTGTTATAACCCTCAAATTGCGGGCAACCTCTTGGCGAGTCAACCGTGCCAGGTATCGGAAACCCAGACACCGCATAACTTCGTGGATTTTACCTCCCTCACAATTCTTAATAAAAACTTGAAGCCTTTATAGGTTACACTTTACAAGTCTCTGCACGAGAGAAGAACTCCCCCCAAAAAACCACACCCTCTAACTGTGACGGTCGTGGGAGGTGGGCTGATGGCGCATTGGTATTGTAAGTTAGTTCGTCCGCCGAGATCCACTTCCCTCCTTTCCCTTTCCAGCCTATCGTCTCGTTGAAAGCCACCCAGACTTTCTCATTATAATCCTTTGTGCCGCCCAGACTTTGATAAATCTGCTTCTGCACCGAAAAGCCGAAACGTCCATCACTATATTTTACCCAAAGTCGATCCATCGCCCGCAAATCTGGACAAGAAAACTTCTCGATACTTTCAGTATCTAGCCAACCTTCTTTTTGTCTACCCGCGACTTCTAACATTTTTGCATTCGTTTCCCCATCTGCTTCTTTCCACTCCCCAGCCGCCAATAACTGTTCCAGTTTAGTATAGTCTGCCTTAGCAAGAGGTTGACTTTCCCAAGACAGATTTGCCTGATAAGTTTTAATCGGAATTCCCCACCGAAAAGTATTAACTTGTACCCCTCCACCAGCAACTCTTGCCGCCGCTTGTTGCAGCGTCGCTTTCTGTTGCTCGGACAAACTTGCTTGCTGACTCTGCAAATCAGCCACAATTTGAGCGTCCGTTTTCCCGTGAACTGCAATCACTTTACCGCTAGCATCTAAAACAGGCCCGCCACTCATACCCCCAAAAGTAGAAGCATCATAGGAAATCCCATAACCCTGTTCCAACACATCCAACCCAGATACAGAACCTCGCACAAATTGTCGCACTAATTTGCCGCCACCAGCCCTATCTGGAAACCCAGAAATGTAGATTTGGTCTGTTTGTTTCACGCTATCGGAATCGCCAAGATTGAGACTTGGATAAGGACATTTCTCCCCGACTGACGGAAACGTTACCACTGCTAAATCCAGATTAGGACTAGCTTGGATGCTGTCAGTTTTCCAAAGTTTTTGGTCATTAGTTTGCAGGTTCAAACTACGCCCTTCAACCACATGACGTGCCGTGAGTACCGTGCAAACTCCCGTCGGCCCCGGCACAATAAAGCCCGTACCGTGTCCGCCTTCATTCTGGTAGGAAATCAAGACGATACTATTTTTAACTGTTTCCGCAATTTCTTGAGATGACTTCTGCTGTCCGCAACTTGTTAAGGAGAGTCCGATGAGGAAAAAAATTAGCCAGCAAGAGCGGGATTTCATAGATTTTGCTGATAGTTTTAGGGAATAAGGGAGTAAATGAATAATTTCTACAACAGTGATGTGTTGTTTTCTAGGTAGGAGATTAACATAGCATTATACCATTTTTTTGAAGTCGTAGCTACGGGTAAGGAGATGGCAGCGCTCAGAGGTGACAAGTTAAGATTTAGGACTTACGCACTCCGACAAAGAAACCGGGTTTTTACTTAATCTTTCGGTAGCAACCAAGTATTTTTGTAAAAAACCCGGTTTCTGGGCTGGTGCGCGATGCTAAGAAACCGGGTTTTTCACTGAATCTATCGACAGCAACCAAGTATTTTTGTAAAAAACCCGGTTTCTGGGCTGGTGCGCGATGCTAAGAAACCGGGTTTTTCACTGAATCTATCGACAGCAACCAAGTATTTTTGTAAAAAACCCGGTTTCTGGCCCCATGCGTAAGTCCTATTCCGTTATAATTTAGCTAGGGTGCGTCGCCTTTTACCATCTGCAAGTTTCATCTAACATACAGCAGCGACGCACCCTACAGCGAACGCACGGTTTCCTAGCCATTAATAGTAGGGTGCGTCGCCTTCTACCATCTGCAAGTTTCATCTAACATACAGCAGCGACGCACCCTACAGCGAACGCACGGTTTCCTAGCCATTAATAGTAGGGTGCGTCGCCTTCTACCATCTGCAAGTTTCATCTAACATACAGCAGCGACGCACCCTACAGCGAACGCACGGTTTCCTAGCCATTAATAGTAGGGTGCGTCGCCTTCTACCATCTGCAAGTTTGATCTAACATACAGCAGCGACGCACCCTACAAGGAACGCACGGTTTCCTAGCCATTAATAGTAAGGTGCGTCGCCTTTTACCATCTGCAAGTTTGATCTAACATATAGCAGCGACGCACCCTACAGCGAATTCACCTCACTTTAAAAGAAAACCGCTATACAAACCATCGAGGTTAAAAATTTTAACCGACTTGTTCTAGATACTGAGCCAAATCATCTCGCAGGCGGCTGAGTTCGGCTTCGGTTGTCACGCGCAGCCGATCGTCCCGAACCGTAATCAGCACTTTCGCAGCAAAGGGAGTCGGCCAGATATTCGGATTGCAGAAGACTTCAAAAAATACCTCTCCTGCATAGCGGTATTCCATCGGTTTTTGGGGAGAGGCTTTGCCGCCAGCAGTTTTGGCCGCTACTGCTTTGAGACTTTCCATCAAAGTGGCGATCGCACTTTGCAAATCCCGCGCAGCTTGGGGGGAAAAGCTAAAGGAGACAGAACCTTCGACTAAATTCAGCGTAAATTGAGAAATAGACATAAGCAATGAAATTTAACACAAAATTGTTAATGCTAAAAGATACATTAACTCAAAAGAAGTACCTTCCAGCTAAATTGGGCTGCCAGAATGCAATTAATTATAAATAATCTCAAGAAGCTAGGCAAAATTAATGACAATAAATCTAGTCACAAGCTAGAGTTTGTAAGACTTTTAACCTTTTATTAATTCATAAGCTTTAAACTAGAAACTAGAAAACTTAATGGCCAATTAAAGAAATTTCATGAGAACCGATAATCGTTCCGAAATCCGCAAAGTTCTAATCATTACCTTATTGCTCAATTTGCTGGTGATGGCAATTAAAGCAGTCGTGGGTTGGCTGACAGGTTCTCTTAGTTTGCTAGCAGATGCCTTGCACAGCGTCACAGATAGTGCTAATAATATTTTAGGACTGGTGACAAATCATTATGCCAATCCGCAGCCCGATCGCGATCATCCCTACGGACATCAGAAATTTGATGCGATTGGAGCTCTGGGAATTGCGGTTTTTTTGGGAATTGCTTGTTTTGAAATTCTCAGTGGCGCTGTTGAAAGATTGCTCAAAGGTGGTACAGTTGTCAAAATATCTCCCAATCAACTATGGATATTGCTGATTGTGCTGGGGATCAATATTTTTGTTACTTTTTACGAGCGCAGGGTTGGGAAACGCCTTGGTAGTGCTATTCTAGTGGCGGATGCTCAACATACGATGAGTGATGTTTGGGTGACAATTATGGTAATTGCCGGGTTGATTGGTGTTTGGCAAGGGGAGGTTTGGAATATACCTCAACTGCAATCCCTGGATGTGTTTTTGTCTTTTCCTGTAGCTGTTTTGGTGTTTCACAGCGGTTGGAAGGTTTTAACGGAAAATCTGCCTTGGTTGGTGGATGAAATGGCGATCGCACCGGAGATTATTCACGCGATCGCGATCGATGTACCGGGGGTTATCAACTGTCACTCGATCGCCTCTCGTGGTGTGGTAGGACGTCAAGTATTTATTGATATGCACCTGATTGTCGATGCGGTTGATGTAGAAACTGCCCACAGAATTACCGAAGAAGTAGAAGCCCATTTGGAAGAACGTTTCAACCCTGTACGAATTTTAATTCACGTTGAGCCGCCTGCTTATGTGTCAGATCAAATTAGCTATGATTCTGAAACATGAAGTCATTGGTTACTGGTTATTTGTTATTAGTTATAACTCACATCTTGCGCCATGTCAGCAACAGGCAAGATGCCTGTTCCACAAAAAGTAAATTTTTTTGTGGAATGGGCATCCTGCGCCATGTCAGCAACAGGCAAGATGCCTGTTCCACAAAAAGTAAATTTTTTTGTGGAATGGGCATCCTGCCCGTTCAGAAAAGGCAAGATGCCTGTTCCACAAAGAGTAAATTTTTTTGTGGAATGGGCATCCTGCCCGTTCAGAAAAGGCAAGATGCCT
>NZ_NXIB02000027.1 GCF_002412335.2 Tychonema bourrellyi FEM_GT703 | reverse complement strand
TCTAGACTTAGGTAAAAGCAAGAAATACCAAGGGTTTCAAGCTTAAGTTGACACCTATGGGTAACTGGTTCCCAGGCAGAGCCGACCGATCGGCGTTACCAGGCTCTGCCTGGTAACGAGTAATTACCGATGTCCAATGCCCGATGCCCAATGCCCGATGCCCGATGCCCCATTCCCGATGCCCGATGCCCAATGCCCGATGACCTAATTAGAATCTCTCACCAATCCCAAAGTGAATCTGATTATCACCAGTGTCATTGATACCGTAATCGATGCGGATCGGACCTAAAGGAGATTGAATCCGCACGCCGAGGCCATAGCCATAACCGCTACCGGGCTTTTTCCTGATACCGGCTGGATCGCCGGGGACATCTTTGCCCGTGCCGAAGTCAGTACCAGCGTCCACAAATAGCGCTCCACCGATAAACGAAATAATCGGGAAACGGTACTCAACAGTACCTTCTAGGAAAGTCCGGCCTGCTCCCATGTCGCCTTCGTTGTACCCTCGGACGGAGTTAGCGCCACCCAAGGCAAAAGCTTCGTAGGGAGGCAAATCTCCGAAGATGGTGCCAGCCTTGAAACTAAATGCCAAGGTTTGAGGGCCGGGGGTAAAGTTGGTGTACTTGACTGGGAGGTAAAAGCTGTAGCTGGCCCGCAGGCGGTTCATTAAGATACTGCCGGAACCTACAGGAATCGACTGTTCCACGCCAAACCGGAGCAGGGAACCGCTGGTGGGTCGGAGGGGGTCGTTGCGCCGATCGCGCACAGCACCTGCTTGCAATGTTGTCAAGTCATCGGAACCGGAATTGCTAAAACTCAACCGATTGCCGAGTTCGTCCTCGGATTCTCGTCGGCCTTTGCGATCGGTAATTGCAATTCGTTGGTACTGAAAGCCTACAGAAGCCGTCCACTCAGAATTGGCAAAAGGATTCCGCGACAGAGGACGGGTAAAACTGATGCCACCACCGGTGCGATTGATGCGGGGGCGATCGTCATTTGGCAGTCTGACTTCCTGGTCTCCACCGTCAAAAATCACGCTGATCGATCGCCTTCTAAACGCATTAATCGTATAAGAAGTCCGATAAGGATCGCCCTTAATCCACGGATCTGTAAAACTCACATCAAACAGATTTTGGCGTTCCCCGATTTGCACCTCAGCGCCCAACTTCTGGTTTCTACCACCCAAGTTTTGCTGCTGGTAACTCACCGTACCAAACAAGCCCGTAGCAGAACTTAAACCCGCACCAGCAGCCAGAGAACCAGTATTTTTCTCAATCACATTCACGATTACCCTTGCCTTTCTGGGGTCAGTTGTTCCCGGTTCCAGAGCAAGCCGCACGTCTTCAAAAATCCCCAAACCAAACACCCGCTTCAAATCCCTTTCCGCTTTGGTACGGTTGAATATATCTCCGGGTTTTTGTTCTACTTCGCGAGCGATCACAAAGTGCCTGGTATTGCCACCAATCGGCTTACCAGTGGCATCCGTTGCTTCTCCCTCCTTGTTCAGGAAGCGGACATCAATTGATTCGATCTGACCTTCTGCCACTTGCAGTGTTACTGTCCCGTTATCTGCGACTTGGGGGGCTTCAGTGATTTGGCCCAAAACATAGCCGTTGTCTTGATACCAGGTATTAATTTTTTTTACTCCCTCCTCAAAGCGGCGGAGGTTGAGAGTTTTGCCATACTGATCGCGGAAGCTTTCGTCAATGACACTTTGGGGGAGCACTTTCTGGCCGGTGATTTGGACTCCCCGCAGCACTGGATTTGCCTGGACGATAAAAGTCACCCGCACGCCCAAAGGGGTGTCTTCCGGCACCGCCCGCACATTTTTGAAAAAGCCCGTAGCAAAAATAGAATTAATGTCTTGTTGCAGTTGGCTACGGTTGGTTGTGCGTCCCGGTTGAGTGGTGATGACTCGGTAAATCTCACTTTCTAGGTCTCCAGTCACTCCGCTGACGGTCACTTCTGCCACTAGCACTTGCGGTTGGGCTGGCCCGGTGGGGGCGGGGGTTTGTCTGGGCTGCGGTGCGCTAGAGGGCGGCACAGGAATCCTGTTTGCCGGAGGTGTTGCAGGGGCCGGTCTGGTCGGCGCTGGTCTAGTTGGAGGAATTTGGGCATTTTGAGTCGCCTCCGATTCGTCTTGTTTCGCCCGGTCTACTGCGATCGAGGCGGGCAAAACAGCGGCTTCCGAGGGGGGGACTGGGCTGTCATCCTGTTTCGCATCTGGCAGCGCATTGGGGCTGGCTGATGCGATTCCGGGATTCGATTCTACATCGGGTTTGAGTTGAAAGCTGGGAGTCGCAATGGGGGGCGACGGTTCGGTGAGTCGGTTTCGGGGTTCGCGGTCGTTTTCTCCCCTAGCAGGGGCAGCAGCTATTTTTTTGAGAGATTCTATTTTACTGGCTTTGACTACCACCCGATTTTCAGGAGGATTTTCAGTTAATTCTACGGGCGATTCGATCGCATCAACGGGAGGAATGGCGGCCGAAACTTTCTCTGCTGATTCAGAGTAGGATGTTTGGCCGGAAGCAGAATTTGATAACCCGAATGTTGCTGAGACAGTAAGAACTGCAATCAATACAGCAGATAAACGCATTTTTGTTCACTTTTTTGGAATCCACACACCACATTAGTCACCAGTCATCAGTCATCAGTCATTAGTCATTAGTCATTAGTTATTGAGTAGCTTGAATTTGCCGCTGAATGCTAACTGTTGACTGCTGAGTGCTGAATGTCCGTGACAAACTGTGCAATTGTAGCGCATTCTTCAAGCCTCTAGACTTTCTGAGCTAGAACCCGCTGGAGAACTTGCTGGTAAGCGCTTTCCACTGAGCCCAAGTCGCGGCGGAATCGGTCTTTGTCCATGACACGGGCGTCGGGATCAGTTTCTGCGTTGTCCCACAGTCGGCAAGTGTCGGGACTGATTTCGTCGGCAAGGATCAGGTTTTGATGTTGATCGATGCCGAATTCCAGTTTGAAGTCTACCAGGGTGATGCCACACTGGCTGAAAAATTCTTTGAGAATTTCGTTGATTTCTCTGGCGGCGCGATCGAGTTGATCTACTTGTTCGGCGCTGGCTAGCTGCATTAGCAGCAGTCTGTCGCGTGTCAGCAGCGGGTCTCCTAAATCGTCATTTTTGTAATAAAACTCGACCAGCGGGCGATCGAGCACTGTACCGAGGACAATCCCAGTTTGTTTGCAAAGACTACCAGCGGCTATGTTTCTGACGACGACTTCCAAGGGCAAAATTTGGACGCGGCAGACTCGCATCTGGTTGGGGGCTGGTGTGTCGATGAAGTGGGTGGGAATGCCTTTGGCTGCTAGCATCCGAAACAGGTGGGCGGATATGGCATTGTTGATTTCGCCTTTGCCGATGATACTGCCCCGTTTCTGGGCGTTAAAGGCTGTGGCGTCGTCTTTGAAGTGAGTCAGCAAAATTTCGCTATCTTCGGTGGAGTAGAGAATTTTGGCTTTGCCTTCGTAGAGTTTGCGATCGGGTGACATGGCGATGAATAATTTAGATGAGTTTTTGATTTTACCGAAAAACTGGGTCTAAAGCCCCGTCCTTCTAGGAAGACTTTTCTTGCACCATTCTGAGAAACAGGCAAGATGCCTGTTCCACAAAAAGTGGCTTTTTTGTGGCATTGGCGGGAGAGTTCGTTTATAAATGACTACTGTTGACTGTTGACCGTACCCAGGACTATAATTATTAGTTATGGACGCAGTTTGGCAAAAGTTTGAAATTCTCCACTTCGCTCAGAATCACATAACTAGATTAATTTACCGATGACTTATGATCCTGATATCACCACTATTTCAGAGGGCGAACCATTAGAAAATAATGGACAACTGCTCACGCCTCTGATGGTTTTTGCTGCGGAAGTTTTGTTATACGAAAAAGAGGCAGAGCCTCTGGATCTGCGTGATCAGGCAGAGCATGGTAACGAGGAAATTGCGGTGGATAATTTAGTTAAAAAAGTGGCGGACTGTTGTCGAGAAAGCAAAGTTGGGAAAAAATTGCCAACGGCTTTTTATATTCATGTTTCAGCTTTAGCAACACTCAACCCTGTCCTCACAATTTATGAAAAATGTGCCAGACAAAATATCGAAAATATTGAGGAAGCAACCCTAGTTAAGTTTCAGCTTCATCAACCGAAAATATCTTATCTTTTTTATCCAGATTTCGATACAGATGCTCACCCAGCTTTGCAAAGGAGCATCCAAATTAATCTGGAAACAGGCGAAGTTAAATGTTTCGATTACAGTCACAGCGAAAATCCGCCAGTTTTGCACCGCAAGGAAACTTTTGTGACTGCGGATTATCCTCAATACCAGAAGTTTTCTAAACTGACTCGCTCCGAAGAAAAATGGGGACTACTTGACAATACTAGCGTTATTGGCACTCGTGAAGGTTGGCTCAAATACTTGGGATATTGCGGTGTAGAAATTCAAGATCATACTGTTGTTGAAATTTGCCAACAGGGAAATAGCGAGCTATCAATGCCGAAGATTGAGCGACACAAAGCTGCTATGCTGCGAAACTCTCTTTCTAAACCAGTGCGTCTGGTTTTAGAAGCTGATTTGTTTGTGGATGGGATGACTTTTTTTGATTACGGCTGCGGCTACGGTGGGGATATTCAACATATTGCACAAGAGGGTTATGCTGCTGCGGGTTGGGACCCATATTATCAACCAGATAGTCCGCAAATTAATGCAGATATTGTGAATATTGGTTACGTGATTAATGTGATTGAATCTTTGGGGGAACGGCGAGAAGCTTTGTTGAATGCTTGGGGATTGACTAAAAAATTATTGGTGGTGGCGGCTCAGGTATTGATTGATGATAGTGAGCGAGGTCAAATTGCTTACGGGGATGGGGTGATTACTTCTCGCAATACTTTTCAGAAGTATTACGAACAGGAAGAGTTGAAGATTTATATCGATCAAGTTTTGAGTGTTGATGCAATTCCTGTGGCTTTGGGGATTTATTTTGTGTTTCGAGATGCAGCGGAGGGTCAAAGTTTTCGGGCTTCTCGGTTTCGATCGCACTTATTGACTCCCAGAGTGCGATCGCAAGTTAAGCGTTTTGAGGATTACGCGGAAATGCTGGCTCCTCTGATGGCTTTTGTGAGCGATCGCGGCCGCCTTCCCGTCAAAGGCGAATTAGCCGAAGAAGTGGCGATTAAGGGGGAATTTCACAGTTTTAATCGCGCTTGGAGGGTGATTTTGCAAGCTACCGATGCGGATGATTGGGAGACGATCGCCGACAAACGCCGCCAGGATTTGCTAGTATATCTCGCTCTCAACGGTTTGGAGGAAAATCGACCTTCGATGCGCCAACTCCCGGCTCAAATCCGCAATGACATCAAAGGTTTGTTTGATAATTATCAAAAAGCTTGCACTTTGGCGGATTTAATGCTATATAGTTTGGGCAAAACTGAGATTATTGGTGATTGTTGCGAAGATAGTGCGATCGGCTACAAACTCCCCGGTTCTCTTTCTGTTCACGTCTCTGCATTAGAAGAACTCGACCCTTTATTGCGACTCTACGAAGGCTGTGCCAACCGTACAATCGGCAGACTTGACGGCGCGACAATCATCAAATTTTATGCCAATCAACCGAAAATTTCCTATTTATTTTATCCCGATTTTGATACTAATCCACATCCAGTCCTCCAGACTTCCATGCACATAAATTTGCGCGATTTTTCTGTGGGCTATCAAGACTATTCTCATTTGTCTAATCCGCCAATTTTAGTGAGAAAAGAAGCTTTTGTGGCTGTGAGTTATCCGCATTATCAGAAGTTTGCTAAGCTGAGCCGCCAAGAGGAAAAACTGGGGATTTTAGATAAGTGGGGTGGATTCAAGTATCGGGAATGGGTGAAGTGCTTGGAGGAAAATTGTGTCAGAATTAAGGGTCATCGCTTGTTTTGGCGATCGGATGCTGACCCGGAAAAATTGAAAATTCTGCAAACAACTGCGTCGGAACGTCAGCAGAAAAAGATTGAGGTTAATGGGGGAAAGATTGAAGGAACCGCAGAAGGTACAGAGAGCACAGAGGATGGAAAAGAAGAGGGAGGGGAATAGTCATGGAAATAGAGTATGATTTTAGTCAGGGTACGATCGCAGGAATCGTTAATGCTGATTTTGAAGCGATTATCTCGCTTTCAATATGTGACTCTGATGGGAAAATTTACACACATGAGGCGATCGTAGACACGGGTTTTAATGGTTGGCTTTCATTACCTTCAGACAAAGCATTAGGCTTCTTGCTACAATGTTTTTATACAGTTCAACTCAGGCACAATATGTCCCTAATGAGCGCCCCAGCAAAATTCCAAGCAACCTCTCCCCCTTTCCGTTGGGATGAAGCGGGAGGTATTCGTATAGGTTCGAGTCGAGTGACCCTAGATAGCATACTTGCTTCATACCACAATGGCTCCACTCCCGAAGAAATCGCTATTCAGTATTCAGTTGTTCGCTTAGAAGACATATACAGTACCATTGCTTATTATCTCAATCATCGTCAGGAAATTGACAGTTATTTGGAGCAGCGCAGCCAACAAGCTCAGCAACTGAGACAACAACATAATCGTAGCACTCGAAGAGGAATCCCAGCCATCATGCTCACTATACGATGTAACTACTGCCCGATTAATTGTAGGGACACGGCAATGCCGTGTCCTTAGCCGTAGCATCAAGCAAACTTAATCTTCAAATAATCATCCTCCATCTTCGCCCCCGAAGGTTGCAGCGCCGCTAAAGCTTGCGGCAAAACCATATTACGGCGGTGATTCCCAATCCGAACATTCAACTCATCTCCCGTTTTGCTCAACTGAATCTGATCCTTAGCAATTCCCGGCAAGTACAGTTCTAGAACATATTGATTATTGTCCTGAACAATCCTAATCGTATTTTCTTTGTAATATATTTGACTAGGATCTTCGTCTTTGTAAAGCGTTTCTTTCAAGCGCTCCAAAGCTGGCAAACCGCACATTTCTTCGGAATAAAGCGGCACTTCTTTCACGGGCAATGGTCTAAAATTCTCGTGAATTTCCTGACGATACTGCTCCTGGCTTTCTTTCCACCGTTTGAAAAATGGGTCAGTTACTTCTTCGGGAATAATGCGATTTGCTACTATTAAATCTGTGGCTACATTGTACAAACTCAAATAGGCATGAGCGCGCAGAGACTCTTTAATTACCATTTTTTCGGGATTAGTAACTAACCTTACCGAAGTGACAGTATTGTCAGTTAAAATCTTTTCCAAAGCCTCAATTTGTTCGTAAAATTCATAAGGTGCATCCATCACCTCTTTGTCTGGCAAAGAAAAACCCGCAATTGGTCTAAAAATAGGTTCAACTAAAGGTCGAAGGGCGGCGGATATGCCTTGCAGCGGCTTGTAAAATTTTCTCATGTACCAGCCGCCAACTTCTGGCAAACTTAGCAGTCTCAATGCTGTGCCAGTCGGAGCAGAATCGATAATTAAAACATCAAATTCGCCTTCGTCGTAATGCCGCTTCATTCGCACTAAACCGAAGATTTCATCCATTCCTGGAAGTATGGCTAATTCTTCAGCTTGAACGCCTTCTAGTCCCTGGGCTCGCAAGACTTGAGTAATGTAGCGTTTAACTGCTCCCCAATTGCCTTCTAATTCCCTGAGAGCGTCTAATTCTGCTCCCCACAAATTCGGTTTCACCTGTCGGGAATCGTGGCCGAGTTCCATGTCGAAGCTGTCGGCTAGGGAGTGGGCGGGATCAGTGCTTAGCACTAGGGTTTTGTATCCCAATTCGGCACATCGCAGCCCTGTGGCGGCGGCTACGGAGGTTTTGCCGACGCCGCCTTTTCCGGTCATTAATATTAAGCGCATTGATTGTTTAGCTCGCCTGAAAGTTCTTTACTTATATATTGTAACGTTATGTAACAGAGATTAATTTAGTGGCGGATTTAATTTGGGCGACAACTAGCCGCACAGAGGCAGAAACCGGGTTTTTGACCAAAATACTGCATCGCAGCCTTTAAATAAAATGAAAAACCCGGTTTCTTTGGTATCTATGCGTCCAGGGCTAATACAGGACATTTCCACTGATGCACTAAATCTGTGCGATGTCAATAGAGAGTTGAGTTTAAAGGGCGATCGCACTTAATTGGATGAAAATGTCGATCCTTGTCAAGAGCGATCGCGTTTCCTTGAGAAACCGGGTTTCTGGAGATATCTAGTTTTCCTCAACAGTCTCTAATCAGAAACCCGGTTTCTTTGGCCTTCGCGATCGCGTTTCCTTGAGAAACCGGGTTTCTGGAGAGATCTGGTTTTCCCCAAAAGTCTCTAAGCAGAAACCCGGTTTCTTTGGGGGGAAAAAAGCGCGATCGCGCATAGATTGCCTATTTCCATGAAATCTAGTAAAATAATGTAGAGAGTTCAGTATTTGGCAATAATCAAATTCCTATAAATGCTGTAGAGGAAAAAATCATGTCAACAGTTGTTGATATCGGTACGCTGATTGTGCGATCGCCTGAAATCTGTGGCAACAGTCCTCGCATTGCTGGAACCCGGGTAACAGTGGGCAGAATTGCTACTTTGTGGAAGCAAGGAATAACTCCAGAAGAGATGCTAGAAAATTGGGGATATTTGAGTCTAGCACAGATTTATGCAGCTTTAGCTTACTATCATGCTAACAAGAATGAAATTGAGGCTATTTTAGCAGCAGAATTAGCAGATTATGACCGTTTAGAAGCTGAATATTCTAGTGAGGATCAAGCCTCAATATGAGTAATATTCGTCTTTATTTTGATGAAGATATTATGGAAAAAGCACTCGTTCAAGCTTTGCGAGTGCGTGATATTGATGTGATGACGGTAGGGGAAACTGGCAGAGTAGGAGAAAGTGATGAAGCCCAACTGATATGGGCAACTGTTCAAGGCAGAGTTTTATATAGTTCTAATATCGGTGATTTCTGTCGTTTACATAATGATTTTATCGCGGAAGGAAAGTCTCACGCGGGAATTATTCTTGTGTCTCAACAACGTTATTCAGTTGGGGTGAAATTGCAGGGTATTTTAAGATTAGTTGGCAACAATTCTGCGGAAGACATGGTAAATCAATTAGAGTTTTTTAGTAAATATTTAAGGGATTAAGGATATCGCGATCGCGTTTCCTTGAGAAACCGGGTTTCTGGAGATATCTGGTTTTCCTCAACAGTCTCTAAGCAGAAACCCGGTTTCTTTGGCCTTCGCGATCGCGTTTCCTTGAGAAACCGGGTTTCTATCAATATCTAGTTTTCCCCAACAATCTCTAAGCAGAAACCCGGTTTCTTTGGCTCCTATTATACCTCATCATCCGCAAGCGATCGCACCCGGTCGCTAATTCAGAGATAATTGCCGCTTAGAAATAACGCAATCTTGCAAGTAAAGATTAATTAGTTCCTGAGAAGATATACCTTTTTCCTCAGCCATCGTTTCAAAATATTCAATCACATCAATTCCGAGAGAAATAGTGACCTGTTTTTTTAACTGTTTGGCAAAAGGATTAGGTCTTTTTTTCATTTTTGATAGATCGTATTCTGGTTCCATTGTTTTATCTCCTATATTCTTGACTTTCATTTTTAGTTGCTTTTCTGGCTGAGATAATTCTAATGATAGAATCTTCGCTGGATATACTGTTCCTCAATTTTTTCAACCATTGTAACATATAACTCGTGCAGATACTTGTGTGGTTCGGTCGATAATTGACGTTTATTCATCAAGAAAGGGATTATAGCAGCTTGTTCCTCCGTTTCCAAAATTATTTTTTTGCTGACCTTTCTGCATCGATATATTTTTTCTATCTTATCTATCTTTTCTATAGCAATACTTTTTAATTCAAGAGGTAAAGCTTTAATGATAAGCAATACTAATTGAGATAAATTATCTTTCGCGGTGACTGAAATTTCAATAAACAGACTTGACATGGCATTTTGAGCATTTTGGATGATAATTTTTCGTTTTTCAGGAGTGTACTGTTCGCATTTATTGATGGCAGTTATGCAAGGTTTTCCAGCATTTATAATTAATTTATACAATTGTCTATCATCACGACGTATTGTATTTATGTCCCAGAGGTGAACTACTACATCTGAACCCTTAATATTTTGCTCTACCTCTTCTGGAAATTGATCGTAGCTTACACTATCAATTAGTTTGAATAAACCTGCCCAATTTTCTTCTACTGTCTGCTCATCATCTTGGGGAACGGGACTGACTCGTACTACGTTCCTACCGCCAAATAGTTCATTCACTAAGGATGATTTACCCACTACTGAAGTACCTACTACTACAATTTTGGGTAAATCGCAGCTATAGGGTTCATTAAATAAGAAAAATTCGTCTTTAGCTCCAGCAGCAATAATTCCCTCAACTAGAGTCGGATCTATAATGAGTTGATTTGTAAATAGCTCCGACCAATTCAATGGTAGTTCTGCCGGATTTTGATATAAAACAGGCAACCAACTTGCACAGGGAAAATCTTTTTCTTCAATTTGTAACCGTTTTCGACTATTACGGAGCGCCATATATAGGGATAAACCTTGAGTATAAGCTTCTAGGAAATATTGGAGAAATTTAGGTGCTAAAGCTATGGGTAATATCTCCCGCATCACAATCATTTGCGGTAAATATAAATCTTCGCCTTCTGCTAATTGATAGGCAATCCCTAACCCATCACAAGCATTAAAAATTGCTAACTTTAAACCATTCTTTATAGCCCTTTTGAGATGATTCTTAATTTCATCAATTGTCAACCAGTCGTGAGAATTAATTTTAATCTTGCCGATACTTCCATCACTCTCTGTCTTTCCATGACCCGCAAAAAATAAAATATCCCATCTTTGCTCCCATAAAGGTGCATCTAAATCGCGCCGTTGAGGTTCTTTTAACCAACAAAATTCAGCATCAGGAATTAATTGCTTAATAACATCTTCATCCGCATCAGTTCCCGCATTATCTCCCAAAATGACTAAAATTTTAACTTTCTCTTTTTTCCCTGAATTTCCTGAACCTTTAACCTGTTTAAATTTAGGAGAAGCTAAAACGACTTCTGCATTAGGAATATGCTCTAATAAATTCCATTCACACCAAGGTAAACGTCGCAACCAATGATTTTCTGTAGCTAATAAAATTCTGGTGTGAGTTGAGTCGTGTAAATGATTTGAAAGTAAATCTACTATGGGTTTAAAGTCGGGAGATTGTAACCAACTATTTAAAATTTCTACTAATAACTTAGCCGCCTTTCTACAAGCTTCAAAAGCTTGCTGTTTCACTCTTTCTTGATCATCATGATTTTTTACAGAATCTTTTTTGGCTGTTAAACGGCTCGGCCAAAATTCTTCTGTCTTGTTATATAAACGTCGCCAATGACGATATTGTTCTAATAGTTCAGGATGTGGGGGTAACTTCCCCGATGCACCCGCGATGGCCAAACTAACTTGATTTTTTGTTATTCCTCCATCTTGCCGCACTTCTGCCTGTACGACAAAACCCTTGTCAAATTCCCCACTAATATTGAGAGTCACTAACTTTTCCATAAAAAACCCTGATTTTATGAATTGCCAACTGGATCAATATTGAACTTGTTTGAATTTTATCATATTCAGGCAAGTTCAATATACCACATTTATTACCCAAGTTGCATCTCGGTTTACAAATTGTAAGAAATGCCCCAAAAGCCATCTGGATCAAATCACAAAATCTTCTGTTACATACTTTGCAATTAATTTTAGAAACCGGGTTTCTTGAAGGGGTCAACTACATATCCGCTTGTCCAACAACAGAAACCCGGTTTCTTGACATATCACCTGATTACTTTCGGATTAAAAGGAGTCATTCGATTATGAACAGTAATAATAGTTTAGCCACTACTGCTGTAGGTGGCGCATTAGTCGCCGGTAAATTAGCCACCCTTACTGGTGCAACTGCCACTGGGATTGCCACTACTACT
Organism: Tychonema bourrellyi FEM_GT703; assembly: GCF_002412335.2. Lineage (GTDB taxonomy): Bacteria > Cyanobacteriota > Cyanobacteriia > Cyanobacteriales > Microcoleaceae > Microcoleus > Microcoleus bourrellyi. Next base: position 19,800 of record NZ_NXIB02000027.1, on the reverse strand, counting down.
GGTGGTATTGGTATTTCTACTGTGGCTACAGCAACAGGAACAGCAATGTCAGTCGCGATCGCACCCGCCATTGCAATTGCAGCACCTGTAGTCGCTGTTGGAGCATTCATTTGGTGGTTGTCGCGTGATTAATTCTCACTAATCTAATTTTGACGATAGGAGAGTCAGGACTTACGCACGAAGGGCCAAAAACCCGGTTTCTGCGTCAAAATTTATCGAAAAAAGCGACTATTTTTGGAAGAAACCGGGTTTTTTGCGTAAGTCCTGAGAGTTGAAAAAGCTCTGCTAAATACCACTGTTGATATCGACCTGTTACGGGTCGATTTTTTATTGCTAAAAAACAAAAGCATAATCGTCAAACATTAGTTTTCACAGGAAATACCAATTGTTTGAGTACATCCAACCGCGAACAGTCCCAGTAATCGATGTGAGAAACGATTAAACCGTCGGGACTAACTTTAAGTTCGCTCCTCCCGCTAATTGCCATTTTCGGCCTCCAAGGTAACGGTGCCGTCCAACTCAGCGTCCACCGGGTGTCTATGCTATCTCCAGACTGGGAAATATCGTGCAAATCTAGATTTATATCCTGGAAAAAAGTCCCCATAAACCCGATCATTTTGCGGTAGCGATCGACTCCTGTAAATCGATTCACTGGGTCTTCAAAATAAACATCTTTTGCATAAATGCTGTAAGTCTGATTTTCGGGAAATCTTTGATAATCGTCTTTGAGAATTTCAATAATGTCCATTTTGATTAATCGTCATTCCTTTGTGATTATAATATAATTTTGATATTCTTGAGAAAAAACCAATAATTTATGATTGACCTCTACACTTTTACCACACCCAATGGTCGCAAAGTCTCCATCATGCTCGAAGAAATAGGCTTACCCTACAACGTGCACGTCATAGACATTAGAAAAAACGACCAATTTAGCCCAGAATTCATCGCCATCAACCCGAATAGCAAAATTCCCGCCATAGTCGATCGCGATAACGGCATCACAGTCTTCGAGTCCGGCGCAATCCTGATCTATCTTGCCGAAAAAATAGGCAGATTTCTACCCACAGACAAAGAAAAATACTTTCAAGTGCTTGAATGGCTGATGTTTCAAATGGCCAGCGTTGGGCCAATGTTCGGTCAACTCAACCACTTCAAACGCTTTGCACCAGAACCAATTCCCTATGCAATTCAACGCTACGAAAAAGAAACCCTGCGGCTGTATGGAGTATTAGACAATCAACTAGCAAAATACGAGTACATCTGCGGCGACTATTCAATTGCCGATATTGCTACCTATCCCTGGGTGGCTATTTATGAATTTCAAGGATTAACTCTAGATAACCATCCCCATCTGAAACGTTGGGTAGAAACCTTGCAAAAGCGTCCCGCAGTACAGCGCGGAATGGCAATTCCGGCTTAATCAACTTCAGAAATAACGGGCGGGCTAGAAGCCCACCCCACAAAGTAAATTGACTTTTGTGGAACAGGCTTCTAGCCTGTTGCTAAATTAACAGTGGGCGGGCTAGAAGCCCACCCCACAAGCCAATTGACTGGTATTTGTGGAACAGGCTTCTAGCCTGTTGCTAAAAAATCCCTCAAACTCAATCCGCGAAATGCTTAATAATCGCCTCCGCAAACTCCGAACACTTCAACTCCGGCACCGGCGGCTCCATCAACCGGGCTAAATCATAGGTAACTTCACCGTTAGAAATAGCCGCAGCCAAACCCTTCTTAATCAAGTCTGCCGCTTCCTGCCAGCCCATATATTCCAACATCATCACCCCGGACAAAATCAGGGAACCGGGATTAACTTTATCCAAACCAGCGTGTTTCGGTGCAGTACCGTGAGTGGCCTCAAAAACTGCACATTCATCACCAATATTAGCGCCGGGGCCCATGCCCAATCCGCCCACAATTGCGGCCGCTGCATCGGACAAATAATCGCCGTTCAAATTCATTGTCGCCAAAATCGAATATTCGCCTGGTCGAGTTTGAATTTGTTGGAAAATGCTGTCAGCAATTCTGTCATTGACCATGATTTTCTCTTTCCATTTGCCGTCGCCATGACTATCCCAAATTGCAGTTAGGACATCGGTGACTTCCTGAGTTATTTTGGCTTGTTTCTCAGGAGTCAAAGCATCGTATCCCGGATCTATTTGGCGGGCATTATCTTCTAAGCTAATGTCAGGATTTTTTTCTTTGTTCCCCAGAATCCAAGACTCTCTTTCTGTCACACACTCAGCGCGATATTCGGTGGTTGCTAATTCGTAACCCCAATCTCGGAAAGCTCCTTCGGTGTATTTCATGATGTTGCCTTTGTGCACCAAAGTCACTTGCTGCTTTTCTTTTGGCAACCGCAAGGCGTGGGTAATGGCACGCCGTACTAACCGCTGAGAACCTGTTTTGCTAATGGGTTTAATGCCGATTCCAGAATCGAGGCGAATTTGTTTTTTGCCGTGTTCTGGTGTGGCGGGAATTAATTCATTATTGAGGTATTCAATTAATTTGATGCCAATTTCGCTATCTTTTGCCCATTCAATTCCGAGGTAAATATCCTCTGTATTTTCCCGGTAAATAATGACGTCTAGCAGTTCGGGAGTTTTGTGTAATGATGGGGTGCCATCATAATATTTGCATGGGCGCACGCAGGCGTAAAGGTCAAAGATTTGTCGCAAAGCTACGTTTAGCGATCGAATTCCGCCACCTATGGGTGTTGTCAGGGGGCCTTTGATGGCGACGCCGTATTCTTTGATGGCATCTAGGGAATCTTGTGGTAAATATTGGTAAGTACCGTAGACATCACAGGCTTCGTCGCCTACATAGATTTTAAACCAGTTGATTTTGCGATCGCCCCCGTAGGCCTGTTCTACCGCAGCATCCATCACTTTCTGGGATGCTGGCCACAAGTCTACGCCGGTGCCGTCGCCGCGGATGAAGGGAACGATCGGGTCATTGGGGACGATCGGCAAACCGTCTTTGAATGTAATTTTAGAACCAGTTGTCGGGGCTACAATCTTTTCGTACATATCTTAACAGTGCGGATAGCAATTCTTCCTATTTTGCCACGATTGTCTGTCTAAACTTCAATAAATTTTAAATAATTGCCTAAAATGTTAATATTTGAATTACTGCTGTATCTCTTGTAACCAAATTGGGATTATATTAATTGATTTTAAATCGCAGATGGACGCAGATAAACGCAGATTTTTTGTGATCTCTGCATTTATCTGTGATTCTATTCTTTTTGCATATTCTTTTTGATAATCCACAAAATAAACCAGATGACTATAATCACGACAACTATTTTGGAAACAGGAGCGAGATATTCATCTACAAGTGCATAATCTTTCCCTAGTTTCCCTAGTTGATATCCGGCAAAGGTGAGAAAACTTACCCATAAAATAGTGCCACCTGTTGAGTATGCCAGAAATGGAATTAAAGGCATATTGTTGATACCTGCGGGCAGGGAAATCAGGGTGCGGACTCCGGGGACGAGGCGACACAAAAACACGGCTTTGTTGCCGTGTCTGTTAAACCATCGATTTGCTTTGTCAATATCGGCACCTGATACAGTAATCCATTTGCCGTATTTGTCGGCTAAATGTTTTAACCGTTCTTCGCTCAATAATTTACCCGCATAGTACCACGGAAGTGCTCCCAAAACGGTGCCGATGACTCCTGCTGCGATGGCTGGTGCTAACTGCATCTCATTACTTTTCGATGCTGTGAATCCTGCCAGGGGCATAATCAATTCTGAGGGTATGGGCGGGAATAGGTTTTCCAAAAACATCAATAATGCAATGCCCAGATAACTCATGGACTGCATTGTGTTAGTTATCCATTCAACCATTTTGATTTAATAATTTGGTAATAGGTATAGCAGAAGGAAGTTCGGCAACGGATTATGTAACGGATGTAACGGATGTCAGGAAGACCGAATGCCGAAGTTCATGAAGTAGGGACACGGCAATGCCCATTAGTGTCAACTTAAGCTCAAACCTAGTCATAGATTGCTGTTTGACTATTAAATCTAGATCCCCCCTAGCCCCCCTTAAGAAGGGGGGGACAGGAGTCCGATCAAAGTCCCCCTTCTTAAGGGGGATTTAGGGGGATCTAGACTTGGCTATGAACGAGAGATACCAAGGCTTTCAGGCTTAAGTTGACACCAATGGGCGAAAGCCTGTGTCCCTACGGTGGGATAGATGATTAAGTTCCCGAAGTCCAAGAGTTTGTGTACTCAATTTGCTCTGGAGTCAAGGTATCAATGAAAATACCCATTGCTTCCAATTTGAGACGGGCAATTTCTTTGTCAACTTCCACAGGGATTGAGTGAATACCTGGCTCTAGTTTGCCTTTATTGGTGACCAGATGTTCGGCGGCTAAAGCTTGGTTGGCAAAGCTCATATCCATCACGGCACTGGGGTGTCCTTCGGCGGCGGCCAAGTTGATCAAACGGCCTTCGCCCAACACAATAATCGACTTGCCATTATTGAGACGGTATTCTTGGGTGAAAGAACGTACTGTCTTGACATCGGTGCTTTTTGCGCCGAGGGATTTGAGGTCAATTTCAATGTCGAAGTGACCGGAATTGCAAACCATTGCGCCGTCTTTCATGGTGTCGAAATGTTCGGCACGAATGACGTGTTTGTTGCCCGTAACGGTGATAAAAATGTCTCCGACGGTGGCTGCTTCGTCCATTGGCATCACGCGGAAGCCGTCCATGACTGCTTCGATCGCCCGAATCGGATCAATTTCAGTGACAATTACGTTAGCGCCCATGCCGCGAGCCCGCAGTGCCGTGCCTTTGCCGCACCAACCGTAGCCTGCAACTACAATATTTTTACCGGCTAACAAAATGTTGGTAGCGCGGATAATGCCGTCTAGGGTGGATTGACCGGTGCCGTAGCGGTTGTCGAAGAAGTGCTTGGTGTCGGCATCGTTAACGTTCATTGCTGGGAAAGTCAGCACGCCGTCTTTCAACATCGCCCGCAGACGCACGATGCCTGTGGTGGTTTCTTCGGTGGTGCCGATTAAATCAGAAATTTGGTTGGGGCGATGTTGGATCAGGGCTGCTACTACGTCGCTACCGTCGTCGATGATGATGTTGGGGCGGTGGTCGAGAGCTGTGTTAACGTGACGTTCGTAGGTGGCTGCGTCTTCTCCTCTCAGGGCGTAGACGGAAATGCCGTAGTCTGCAACTAGGCAAGCTGCTACGTCATCTTGGGTGCTCAAGGGGTTGCTGGCGATGAGTAAGGCGTCTGCACCGCCGAGTTTGAGGGCGATCGCCAAATGAGCTGTTTCTGTAGTAACGTGGCAACAAGCTGAGATTCGGATGCCTGCGAAGGGTTTTTCTTTGGCGAAGCGTTCTTGAATTTGGCGCAACACGGGCATTTCCCGGCCTGCCCACTCAATGCGTTGTTTTCCTAATGGGGCTAGGGATAGATCTTTGACTTCGTGTTTAATCTGAACTAATGTTGCAACCATTTTATGTAATTTCTCAGAAATCATTCAACTTTGTTAGTTGTACCAGATTAACCTACGTCGCTGCAAGTTCCCCGATTTACGGAAATAGGGCCGTGAGTGAGCTTTGAGTTTTGAGGTTAATACTAAAAGGCGAGCCGATATTCAATCAGCGCGCCTGCAAATCTTATTAATTTTTTCAGAATAAACTCATCAGATCGCAAGGCGTGAAAAACACTAGGAAACTGCTTTGTTGCGACGGCGACGGGCTGAAATCAAGCCACCCAAGCCAAGAGCCAAACCAGTCATTGTAATGGGTTCGGGAACAGCTTCAGCGCTGACGGTGAAGTCTTGGAAGTCTGTGTCGTTAACGTTGCCGCGATCGTCGAAGGAGATTAGTGTGCCTCCGTTATACAGAGAACTTGTTCCGTCTGTGAATTGTCCGGCAGCTTGGAAGGTGGAAGTTGTTTCTTTGCCGAGTGCGTTCCATAGTGGTGCGGCGGCGCCAAACACGGCTTGCTGGCTGCCGGTAGAGGCGACGTTCAGGTTCAGCCCGGATGTCGAGTAGACCATGCCGGCGCCGGCGCTGGAGAGTCCCAAAGTGTAAACTTGATTTGCCAAGAATTTGAATACTACCGAGCCAGAACCCAAGACGGTATTGCCCAAAGTTCCTTTCCATTCGTTGTCGCCATCGTTGTCTGAGGATTTAGTTTCCGAAAATAAGTTGGCAACGTTAGCGAGTGTGAAGCCGTTCACTTTGTAAATTCCCAAAGACGAAGTGTAAGCGCCGTGAGATTCCTTGAACTTGAAGTTGACACTTGTATCTTCTTGGAATGTGATGCCGTTCGTGCCGAATGAGAAAGCTTGGGCTGGAGCGGATGCACTCAATAAAGCTGTTGCGGCAGCGGTGGCAGTTAGAGCGGATAGGAGTTTGGTGTTCATAGCTTTTTGTTTTTAGTTGAGGATTTCCCTAATTTGATTATCAGCTATTTTTCCGATATTGTTGGCACTTCAGGCTAGTTGTGACAGACTCTTCATCAAGGCTTCATCAAGACTTTATAAATCTGATTAATCTGATGAACTATCTGGCGATCGCCATTTACACATAAACACAAACAATATCGGAATTTTACCTTGCTATCTTAGCATTACAGGCATCAAGGCAGCTCGGATCAAATTTATTCGTGACCGGTTTGATGTTGATATTTTTCTGCAATCGATCATTTGAGTATCAAAACGGCTAACACTTACGTGGAAATACGGTAGATGTACAGAGGAGCTGCATCAGTCTCGATCGAGCGCAGGAAAATTAGAATATACCACTTTAGGGTTCCTCAGCCCAAGGTTCGCCACGTTTGTGGTAGCCGTTGCGTTCCCAAACACCCGATTTAGCTGTTTCTGTAAACTCTAGGCCGTTAATCCATTTGGCCCTTGGACAAGCATACAGGTGCGATCGCTGTGATCTGAGTTCTGGTTTGCCGAAAAATTTGCCCAGCATTGATTGACGCTCTACGTTAACTGAGTGCGATGCTCACTCAGTATAGGTTGTAAGGGTGCGCGCTGCACGCAGACCAATCAAAAATATGGCCTTTTGGCCAATGCTTTTTACGGACTCGGGGGCGAAAATAAAGATCACAAAGCTTGCACCAGATTACTGAGCATATAATTTTAAAGAATATCCTGTTCAATTGTGGATTTCTGAGATATTTTATGTATTGTTACAATATGGTGTTGTAGATCACATACAAATTTTCTAATGGGGTAAAGACCATGATCGTAACTTGCTTGATTCCGTTAAGTCTCTTTTTGGTGGCTGCGGTGATTACTACAGGGACTGACAGAAGAACGCTCGACGGGATTCCAGCCCCCATAGCTGCAATTATCGGAGTGTTTTCGTTAATTTGGTTTGTGGCGGTGTGTCCTTGGCCGATCGAACTCGGTTTGGTGCTCGTTGTGTTAGTTTGGGGCAAAGCTTACGTTCGCGATATCTTAAGATTGGGTTGAATTTTGAGAGCGCGAGCGCTGAAGCAGAGTTGCGATCGCGCGATGTCGGGTGATACTACTTTTAATTTAATCAATTTTCCAAAGCCGTAGGGACACTCCAAAAGCCCATCGGAATTTTGATCGGCTTCAACTTAGCGATCAAACTCAAATCGCAAAAAGTGAGAACGGTGGGAAAAGAACGGTAGAATTCGTTTAATAACTTGCGATCGTGCGATGACATCAACACTTTACCAGCAAATTCAGCAATTTTACGACGCTTCTAGCGGTCTGTGGGAACAGGTGTGGGGCGAACATATGCACCACGGTTACTACGGCGCGGATGGAAACTTAAAGAAGGAACGCCGACAAGCTCAGATAGATTTGATCGAAGAACTGCTTGACTGGGCTGGATTACCTGACCGGAAAGCACTCCCAGAATCTTACGGCATTCTTGACGTAGGTTGTGGGATTGGCGGCAGTACGCTGTATTTGACCGAGAAATTTAGTTCTTTACCTGGAAATAATTTAAGTTTGGATGGTGAGGTCGATCGGGTTACAGCTACGGGCATTACCCTGAGTCCGGTACAAGCCAACAGAGCAACGGAACGCGCTAAAATTGCTGGACTCGAAAGCAATGTCAATTTTTTGGTTGCAGATGCTTTGAATATGCCTTTTCCTGACGATTCCTTCGATTTGGTTTGGTCACTAGAAAGCGGTGAACATATGCCAGACAAAATCAAGTTTTTGCAGGAATGTTACCGCGTCCTCAAGCCGGGGGGAACTTTGATTTTGGCAACTTGGTGTCATCGTCCGCTGGGAGAAACGGCGGGAGAATTGACAGATGCAGAGAGAAGAGAATTGGCAGAAATTTACCGGGTTTATGCTTTACCTTATGTAATTTCTTTGCCCGAATATGAGGAAATTACCCGCAGTTTGCCTTTTACAAATATTCGCACTGCTGACTGGTCAAAAGCTGTGGCTCCTTTTTGGGATATCGTGATCGATTCTGCTCTTACTCCTAGTGCGATTTGGGGTTTGTTAACTAGCGGTTGGACGACGATTCAAGCGGCTCTTGCGCTTTCGTTGATGAGTCGCGGCTATCAGAGTGGATTGATTCGCTTCGGCTTAATTTGTGCTGTCAAATAAAGTTGAAGGAAGAAGGAAGAAGGAAGAAGTAATATCAAATCCGGTAACATCGGAATTGATATTACCCCACAGTCAGGACACGGCAGTGCCGTGTCCTCGGTATCATGTATAGCTCAGGGTGAAAATTAGGAATAAGGGCAATTTAGGTTTATGAGTAATAATTCGATTGGCAAGTCTGGGATTGATAACAATGGATTGGTTCCGCAAGGCTGGCTGAGGGCGTTTTGGGAGTTTTCGCGGCCGCACACAATTGTCGGTACTAGCTTGAGCGTTTTGGCTTTGTATGCGATCGCCCAAAGCAATTTTATCTTGGCAAATTCTGTATTGTTACCCATAAGTTTTGCCTGGTTAGCTTGCATTTGTGGCAATATTTATATTGTCGGCTTGAATCAATTAGAAGATGTTGAAATTGATAAAATTAATAAGCCTTATTTGCCCATCGCTTCGGGAGAGTTTTCTAGGAAAACTGGCGAATTAATTGTCACCGCCACGGGAATTGTAGCAGTTTTGACTGCCGTTTTGCAAGGGCCTTTTTTGCTGGCTACAGTTGGCATTAGTTTGGCGATTGGCACCGCTTATTCTCTGCCACCAATTCGGCTGAAGCGGTTTCCTTTTTGGGCGGCGCTGTGCATTTTTACGGTGCGGGGTGCGATTGTCAATTTAGGCCTGTTTCTGCACTTTAATTGGGTGTTGGGTTTGGGAAGGGCGAAAAGTGTTTTTTCTGGCTGGGATTTGGAGAGTTTGTCTTTGGCGATTCCTGCGGAAGTTTCGGTGCTGACGGTGTTTGTTGTCGTGTTTACATTTGCGATCGCCATTTTTAAAGATATCCCTGACATGGAAGGCGATCGGCAATACAATATTAATACGTTTACGATTAAAATGGGTAAGCCGGCAGTCTTTGATTTGTCTCGCTGGGTATTGACGGTTTGCTATGTAGGCATAACTTTAGCGGGAATGCTAACATTGCCAAATGTTAATTTAGGATTTCTGGCGGTTACTCATTTGGCGGCTTTGGGTTTAATGTGGTTTTGGAGCATGAAAGTTAATCTGGAGGATAAAATGGAAATAGCTCAATTTTATCAGTTGATCTGGAAGTTGTTTTTTCTAGAGTATATAATTTTTCCAGCAGCTTGTTGGTTGAGATGAAGGAAGTTCGGCAGCGGATTTTGTAACGGATGTAACGGATACAAGCAAGTTCGGCAACGGATTCTGTAACGGATGTAATGTATGTCACGGATGTCAGAGAAATGGAACAAGGAAGGAAGGGTTAACAAATTTGAATAAGTTGATGATTACAAATTAGCAAAATACCAAACAACAAATATAGCTATGGCTTCTGAAAACAAATCACGACAATCTGTTAGTAAAATGAGCGCAGAAGACTCTTTGAAAATAGCTTGGGAACACCATCAAGCGGGACGATTGTTAGAAGCTGAAAGTTTGTATCGGCAAGTCATCGCTGTACACCCTGAGTCGGCTAATGTGCTGTGTTTGTTCGGGATAGCGGTTAGACAGCAAGGTAAAATTGAAGAAGCGATCGCCTTTTACGAACAAGCCATCGCCCAACAGCCAGATTTTGTAGAAGCGCATTTAAACAAGGCTCATGTTTTGCTAGATATTGGCGAACATCAAAGTGCGATCGCCTGCTACGAACAAGTCATTCAACTAGCTCCTAATTCTGCACTAGCCCACAAAAATTTGGGCTGGCTAAAACAGCAAGTTGGCGATATTGACGGTGCAATTGATTCCTACCAAACAACCCTTAAACTTGAACCAAACGGGAGCGAAACTGCCCATAATTTAGGTAATATTTTCAAAGAAAAAGGTCAAACACAGGAAGCCATTGCTTGCTACAAAAAGGCTTTAGAGATTAATCCTAATTCCATCCATAGCATAATTGGTTTAGGAACGGTACTACAACAACAAGGTCAATCCATAGAAGCGATCGACTGTTATCAACAAGCACTAAAACTCGATGCAAACAATGCCGAATGTTTCAACAACATCGGAGCAGTATACCACGAACAAGACAAAACACAGCTAGCAATATCCTATTACCAACAAGCATTAAATTTAAAGCCAGATTTCGTCGATGCGATTAATAATCTCGGACACGCTTTTGTTGATTTAGGACAATTTAAATCAGCACTTTCTTGTCACTATCGAGCCTTGGAATTGCAGCCAGAAAATAGCACAGCACACCTGGAATATGCCCTAACCTTGTTATTGTTCGGAGATTTCCGGCGCGGTTTTGCTGAATATGAATGGCGGTGGCGCACTTCTCAACTAAAACCGAGACAATTTGCCCAACCAGTTTGGGATGGTTCTAGTTTACAAGGAAAAACTATTTTACTCCACGTTGAGCAAGGTTTCGGCGACTCAATTCAGTTTATTCGCTACGCACCGATTCTGTCGAGTCAAGGGGCAAAAGTTATAGTGGCTTGCTATCCAGAATTGATGCGGTTATTTGCAACAGTTGCTAGTATTGAATATTTGTCAGTTAGTTTTGAGAATTTGCCAGCATTTGACGTGTACGCACCGCTGATGAGTTTGCCGAGAATTTTAGACACAACTCTGGAAACAATCCCGGCAAATATTCCTTATTTGACTCCACCTGCTGAGTGCAATTTTGCGCTTTCTTCTGATGCTAAATTGAAGGTAGGAATTGTTTGGGCGGGGAATCCCAAACGCCGGAAAGACAATCAGCGCTCTTGCAATTTGAGCGACTTTATGCACTTGTTGGATATTCCTGGCATCGCTGTTTATAGTTTGCAAAAAAACTTATCCGAGGCCGATCGCACTTTGTTGAATCAGCACTTAGTCCCGGATTTGAGTCCGCATCTGAATGACTTTGCTGATACGGCTTCTGCGATCTCTCAACTGGATTTAGTCATCAGCGTCGATACCTCCGTTGCACATTTGGCTGGTGCTTTGGGAAAACCAGTTTGGGTGCTACTTTCCTTTGCTCCTGACTGGCGTTGGTTGCTCGATAGAGATGACAATCCTTGGTATCCGACGGCGAGGTTGTTTCGCCAAAGTCAGCCGGAAAATTGGCAAGAATTGTTTGAGGAAGTGAAGGCGGCTTTGAGTTTATTGGTGGCTAGCAATATAGAAACACAATTGCAGCAAGCAGAATCCTTAATGGAAATCGGCGATAAAGAAGAAGCGATCGCCCTTTACGAACAAATCATATCTCTTGCGCCAAATTGCGTTCAAGCTAGAATAAATTTAGGGTTTCTCCAGCAAGAAAAAGGAGAATTAGATGCAGCTCTTCCGCACTATAGAGAAGCTTTGAAAATCGATCCTAATATTCCTCAAACAGCTTACAACTTAGCCAAAGTTTTTGAGGAAAAAGGTCAATCAAAAGAGGCGATCGAGCATTACCAACAAGCTCTTGTCGCTCAACCAGATTTCGTACCTGCACTGATCAATTTAGCAGTGGCGCTGCAAGAAAAGGGCGAACTTTTAGAGGCTGTAAACCTCTACCGACGAGCGTTGGAAGTTGAACCTCATAGCTGGGAAGCTTTAAACAATCTGGGAACAGTATTGCAAGAACAGGGAAATTTAGAAGAGGCACTAGAATATTATCACAAAGCTCTGGAATTGCTGCCGGATTTTGTGGAAGCTATTAACAATTTAGGTAGGACTTTTCTCGAAAAAGGTGCGGTAGAAGATGCGATCGCCTGTTATAGACGAGTGATATCTTTGAGTCCAGAACACGCTAGCGCTCACCTCAATGTGTCTTTGGCTTTGCTGTTGGCTGGCGACTTAGAAAATGGTCTAGCTGAATACGAGTGGCGGTGGCAAATTAAAGAATTTCAAACTGGTCATTCGAGTTTCTTGACAGGCCCGGATAATACAGTTGCAGCGCGAGAATATCGGCCGCTTTGGGATGGTTCTGACTTGCAGGGAAAGACGATTTTGCTCCACGCTGAACAAGGTTTGGGCGATTCTATTCAGTTTGTGCGCTATGCTGCGATCGTTCAAAGTAAAGGTGGACGGGTAATTGTTGGTTGTTATTCACAATTGACGCGGTTGTTTTCCACAGTTTCCGGCATTGATTTGGTAATAGTCAAAGGTGAGCTAATACCAGCATTTGATGTGCAAGTGCCGATGTTGAGTTTGCCATATATTCTCGGCACAACTTTGGAAACAATACCTGGAAATACTGGTTATTTAAAAGTGCCTGCGGATTGTGAATTTGCACTTTTACCCGATCGCAAATTCAAAGTTGGGATAGTCTGGGCGGGGAATCCCAAACATCGCAAGAATACCCAGCGTTCTTGCAGTTTGAGCGCATTTATCCCACTTTTGGACGTTTCGGGGGTAAGTTTTTATAGCTTGCAGAAAGAGCTTTCAGAGGCCGATCGCGCGTTGTTACATCAAACGTCGATCGTCGATTTGAGTCCGCATTTTGGCGATTTGGCTGATACTGCGGCTGCGATCGCCCAACTGGATTTAGTGATTACTGTCGATACTGCTGTTGCCCATTTAGCCGGCGCTTTGGGCAAACCAGTGTGGATTTTGCTGGCGTTTTCCCCGGATTGGCGCTGGCTTTTGGAGCGGGAAGATAGCCCTTGGTATCCGACGGCGCGACTGTTTCGTCAGTCGATAAGGGGCGACTGGAAGGGTGTTTTTGAGCGGGTGACGGAGGCTCTTGAGAACGCGGTTTCGCAGGAGTTTGTGCAGGCTGATTTGGCGGATGCAGAGTTGCTCCTGGGCCGAGATTTGCAGCAGCAGGGCGAGTTTCGGGGTGCGATCGAATGTTATGAACGGGCGATCGCGATCGCTCCCAATAATGCGATCGCGTACAGCAATCTGGGTGTGATCAAACAGCAGCAAGGTGAGCTTGTAGAGGCGATCGCATACTACCGCAAAGCCCTAGAAATTGACCCGAATTTGGCAGAAATTCTCAGCAATTTGGGGAGTGCTCTGGCGGATGCAGGGGAGACGGAAGAGGCGATCGCAGTTTACGATCGCGCTTTGAGTTTAAACCCCAATTGCGCGGAAGCTTGGATTAATTTGGGGCTGGCGCGGGAAAATCAAGGGGATTTGGTAGAGGCTATAAACTGCTACCAGCAAGGGATTCAACTTAATCCAAATTCGGCTGAAGCTTATTTGAATTTGGGTATTGCTCTCGAAGAGCAAGGAAAGTTAGATGAGGCTCTAGTCGTTTGTCAGCAAGCGATTCAGCAGTTTCCAGCCAATGTTGATGCTCATAACAATTTGGGAATGGTTCTATACAAGCAGGGAAAATTTGAAAATGCGATCGCCTGCTATCAGCAAGTCTTGAACCTGAAACCTGACTTTCTCCAAGCTTTGAACAATCTCGGTAAGGCTTTTGAGGAAGTGGGAAAACTGGCAAATGCGATCGATTGTTACCATCGTGCGATCGAACTCCAACCTAATAACATTAATTCCTTCAACGGCTTGGGAAATGCTTTGCAAAAACAGGGAAAGTTTACCGATGCTGTCGCCTGTTATAGTCAAGGAGTTGAGCGGAATATCACTCACCCGGAAGCTCATTTAAATCTAGCTTTAGCTTTGCTGCTGGTGGGAGACTTTCAACGCGGCTTTTCCGAGTACGAATGGCGGATGTTAGTTAAGGAAAAACAGTTTCCAACTAATAATTTTCCTCAGCCACTTTGGGATGGCAAAGATTTGAATGGCAAAACTATTTTACTTTGCCTAGAACAAGGTTTAGGCGATGCCATTCAGTTTATCCGCTACGCAGATTTAGTTAAGCAAAAAGGTGGTAAAGTAATTGTTTGGTGTTTGCCACATTTACAGCGGTTATTTGAACAGGTTTCAGGCATCGATCAATTAATAGTTAGTCCAGAGTCAGCACCGGATTTTGATGTGCGTGCCCAATTAATGAGTTTGCCGCATCTTTTGGGGACAACTTCAGCAAGTATACCAGCCAAGGTTCCCTATTTAGCACCGCCACCGGGTGTGGAATTTACTATTAACGAAACTCACAATTTAAAAGTGGGTATTGTGTGGTCTGGAAATCCCCAAAATTCACAAAACAAGCTACGCTCGTTTCCGCTAAATTCGTTGCTGAAACTGTTAGATATTCCTGGAGTAGATTTCTACAGTCTACAAAAGGATATCCCAGAGGAAGAAGCTTCTTGGTTAGAGCAAATGCAGATCGCAGATTTAAGTCCTTATTTACATGACTTTGCTGATACGGCTGCGGCAATTTTGGCTCTGGATTTAGTAATTTCTGTAGATACTTCTGTGGCGCATTTGGCTGGTGCTTTGGGGAAACCAGTGTGGATTTTGCTATGTTTTACTCCCGATTGGCGCTGGATGTTGGAGGGGGAAGAGAGTCCTTGGTATCCGACGGCGAGGCTGTTTCGGCAAGAAAAACTGGGGGATTGGGAAGGTGTTTTTGAGCGATTGGCTTTGGCGCTGAAAGCTCAGATTTGTCAGCATCAGCCTGAGCCAATTTTAATGGAAAATCAGCCTAATTTAGAGTTGGCTAAAAAACAGTTTAATCGGGGAAATATTCTGAAGTCTCAGGGTAAATTCACTGAGGCGATCGCCTATTTTAAAAATGCTTTAGTTTGTCAGCCAGATTTGATCGAAGCTGCAACTAATTTGGCGGTGACGCTGCACCAAATCGGCGATTTGACCGAGGCTGCAACATATTATTTGCGATCGATCGAAATCGATCCAAACTCCGCTCAAGCGCACAATAACCTGGGCATTTTGCGGCAAGCTCAGGGCAATATAGTCGAGGCTGTATCTTGTTTTCAACAGGCGATCGCCCTGAATCCGCTGTACGTCAAAGCTCTCAACAATCTCGGCGCACTCCTCCAGCAGCAGGGGGAATTACCAGGTGCGATCGCTTGTTTTCAGCAAGCGCTTTCTGCCACTTCCAATTACGTGCCCGCCCTGGTAAATTTGGGCGTGGCGATGGAAGCAAAATGTCAGCCAGAAGAGGCTAAACGCTACTATAAACAATCTATTGATCTAGAACCTGATAACCCAAAATC
The DNA here is from genome assembly GCF_002412335.2 of Tychonema bourrellyi FEM_GT703. Taxonomy (GTDB): domain Bacteria; phylum Cyanobacteriota; class Cyanobacteriia; order Cyanobacteriales; family Microcoleaceae; genus Microcoleus; species Microcoleus bourrellyi. Next base: position 4,207 of record NZ_NXIB02000027.1, on the reverse strand, counting down.
TCACTGTTATTTGGGCACTTTAAGGCAATTTGGTCAGTCATTGTAATTTGCATCGGCAGCCGTAATGATGATAATCTGCATAAAATCAAATATAACTGAGATATTACACCATTCTCAAAAAGCTTTTTATGGGCGGGCAGGATGCCCACCCCACAAAAAAATTCACTCTTTGTGGAACGGGCATCTTGCCCGTTCTCGATAATGGTGAAATATGTGAGATATAACTAACTACTCTGAGATAAAGTATACCACAGAGGAAGGATCTATGAAAAGCCAAAAAGGAAAAGTTTACCTAGTCGGTGCGGGGCCCGGAGATTGTGACTTGATGACAGTGCGATCGCAAAAACTGCTCTCCCAAGCCGAAGTCTTAATCTACGACGCTCTCATCGACATCCCGCAACTCGAATTAATTCCAGTAACGTGCCTAAAAATCGAAGTCGGAAAACGCGGTGGCAAACCTTCTACTCAACAACAAGAAATCAACCATTTGCTAGTAGAACACTGTCAGAGAGGCAAACAAGTAGTTCGACTCAAAAGCGGCGATCCGTTTATTTTTGGTCGCTCTAGCTCCGAAATTCAAGCATTAATTGCCGCCGACTGCGAGTTTGAAGTAATACCGGGAATTTCATCTGCATTCGCCGCACCATTGCTAGCAGGAATTCCGCTCACCGATCCAGTAATGAGCCGCTGTTTTGCAGTGATGAGTGCCCACGAACCTGATGCTCTAGAATGGGAAGCATTAGTGCAGATAGAAACATTGGTAATATTGATGGGAGGGCGCAATTTGGGTGAGATAGTTTGGCAATTGCAAAAGCATGGATTATCGAGCCAAACTCCGATCGCGATTATCCGAGATTGCGGCCGCCCCGAACAACAAATTTGGCTCGGCACTGTCTCTGATATCGTACACAAAACAACAGGTCAATCTCTTTCACCTTGTGTGATAATTATTGGGGAAGTAGTCAGATTGCGGGAATATCTCATGCAGCCAGAAATAACCAACGGAATCGATATACCTGTTACGCCTAATCACAGCCAATTGCCATTAGCGGGAAACACTATTTTAGTTACTCGTGCTGCGACTCAATCTGGTCAATTTAGCGATCGCCTCCAGCAACAAGGAGCCCGCGTTATCGAAATGCCAGCTTTAGTAATTGGCCCGCCTTCCACTTGGGAAGCGTTAGATAGCGCGATCGCCCAATTGTCAAGTTTTCACTGGTTAATTCTGACTTCCCACAACGCTGTAGACTGCTTTTTTCAACGATTACAAGCAAAGGGCAAAGATGCCCGCAGCTTGTTCGGCATTAAAATCGCAGTTGTCGGCAAAAAAACTGCCGAAAGTTTGCGATCGCACTCTTTGCAACCAGACTTTATTCCCCCCAACTTTGTCGCCGATTCCCTAGTCGAAAACTTCCCAGACAATTTGCAAAACTGCAAAATCCTATTTCCGAGAGTAGAAAGCGGCGGGAGAGAAGTTTTAGTCAAAGAATTTACCGCCAAAGGAGCGCAAGTAATCGAAGCACCAGCCTATCAATCTTGTTGTCCAGAAACTATCGATCCGATCGCCTTAGCAGCACTGCAAAATCGGGCAGTTAACATGATAACATTTGCTAGTTCCAAAACTATACAAAATTTTTGCAAGCTCATAGAACAAAGCCCAGAATTGTCCGGTTCTCAGGATTGGTTGAAAAATGTTTGCATTGCTTCTATCGGACCGGAAACTTCCAAAAGTTGTTATAATTTATTGGGTAAGTTAGATGTGGAAGCCAAAGAGTATACCTTAGATGGATTGACAGAGGCGATCGTTCAATGGGTTTCAGAAAATCAAACATAATATCAAGTCCGATAGATTAACCATGATTCTCGTAGGGGCGGGTAAACCTGCCAATAATTGCCAATAATCGACAATCTCATAAACCCGCCCCCACCCAACGACAAATCATCATCTAAGAAGGCGAGATAAGTAGTAAACTGGTTGTAAGATAATTAGGAGCAAACATGACCACAAAAGAACAGATTCTCCAAGAACTCGATCAAGTACCAGAACCTGTGCTGCTGAAATTGCTTGAATTTCTTCGTTCCTTGAAAACTGAAGAAGAACAAGAAAAACTAGAATCCAAAGCATGGCAGGCATATCTAGATTCAGAACGCGAAAGAAATGAGGTTTATCGTCGTCTTGCCAATGCCTAATTTTGTTAGCAAAAGTATAGTTTTAAGTATCCACGCCAGACAGATAGAAATGTTTGGTGGCACTCCCGGTGTCAGAGATGAAGGTTTGTTAGAGTCGGCTTTGGCTCAACCGCAAGCAACTTTCGGCGGTGAATATTTGCATCCGACAATTGCCGCACAAGCTGCTGCTTATCTGTACCATATAGCGATGAATCATCCGTTTATTGATGGTAACAAGCGATCGGCTTTTGCGGTAACAGATACATTTTTACGTTTGAATGGCTTTTATTTGAATTTAACAGACGATCGAGTCTACGATTTAGTTATGCAAGTAGCAGAAGGAAGGATGACAAAAGAAGAACTGAGCACTGAGTTAGAGTTATGTATTGTTGAGTTTTAATAAGTAAAGCGGTTGTGCTCCAGGATTTATTAAAATAGAATTCAATAAAATAGGGAATTGGGGAACAAAATAGCCAGTAAAATTATCAACAAGAACAAAACCCGTGCAGTCTACGTCAAGCAAATAATAGACATCTCCCAAAAAGCCTGTCAAGAACAGGCAGGATGCCTGTTCCACAATAAACTAATTAGCCAAAGTCATGAATATAAATTTTTCTCGTTTCGACACCTTAAGCAGCGTGCTAGCAGGAACCACCGTTGCAGCTTTAACAATAATCATTGGCCAACCTGCGATCGCCAAAACTCCACAACAAGTAGCCAATATTGCCGGCCCACTCACAGTACAAATCAACAGTGCGATCGGAGACGGTTCCGGCGTAATTATTGCCAAAAACGGCAAAACTTACACAGTTTTAACAGTCAACCACGTAGTAGAAAAACCAGACATTAAATATACAGTCCGCACTTCGATCGGCAAAAACTATCAAGCAACCTCCGTCACCCGCTTGCAAACAGCCCCAACCGATCCCGATTTAGCCGTAGTCAAATTTGAAAGTACAGAAGAATATCCAGTCGCCACGATCGCCGATTCCGATCAAGCCGTGATTGGCACTCAAATCTTCGTTTACGGCTATCCCGCTACCGGAGGACTTTTTGGGTCAGAAAGAGAACCGGAACTGTCTCCCGGACTTGTCACCAGCCGCCCACGCAATCGCCCGGAAGGTTACACATTGCGGTATCAGGCTGTCACTTGGAGTGGCATGAGTGGCGGGCCCGTTTTCGACTCCGAAGGCCGAGTCATTGGCTTACACGGACAAGGTGAATTCGGTTTTGCCCAAACCAGTTCCGGCGAAGTCGCCCCGATTAAAACGGGATTTAATGCAGCAGTTCCGATCAATACTTTTATCGCCAAATTGGTGTTGGCGGGAATCAACAAATCGGAGTTGAAAGTAGACAATACTCCCGCAATCCCAGGCCCGGTATCGACTACTATTCCTCAAAATGCCCAAGCCTTTTATTTTCGAGGACTTTCACGGTTAGATCAAGGAGATGCTTGGGAGGCGATCGCGGATTTCAACAAAGCACTTGCTTCCAAACCCAACTACACTTCCGAATTGTACTTCAACATCGGCAATGCCCGGACTCTCATCAGTAGCATCGATCCAACTCGCGGGCCTAGCGCTATTCAAGCATACACAAGGGCGATCGAAGCCAATCCCGGCTTTGCTGACGCCTACTACAACCGCGCGTTAGCCCATCTCGAAAACAAAGACAAAGCCCAAGCAATTGTAGACTTTCAAAAAGCAGCAGAACTCTACAAACAAGGTGGAAGAACAAGTGCGTATCAAGATGCGCTCAACAGAATCAAAACATTGCAGTAGCTTTAGCTGTAGGTTGGGTTAAGCGTCAGCGAAACCCAACATCGAATTCATGAATGTTGAGCCAAGAACACCTAATTTCTTATCAAAAATTGTATATAGCAATCCTAAATGATTGTCTATGTACAAATGTACTGATGAATTTTGGGTAAAGCACATTTACGTTCGTTGTCTTGATAATGATTTAGGACGGCTAAGCTGTTGTGCATTTAAATTGTATATTTCGAGCCGCAATCAAAAATCCTCTCCCCCTCTCCCCC
>NZ_NXIB02000271.1 GCF_002412335.2 Tychonema bourrellyi FEM_GT703 | reverse complement strand
TCCCCCTTACTAAGGGGAGGGTTGGGGTGGGGTAAAAATATTTATGACTCATTTAGGATTGCTATAGCAACCGCCAAGGTAGTTAAGGCATTTATGCGATCGTTCTCTGAGCGGAGTCGAAGGGTTCAATGACCAAAGCGCCTTAGCGACTGCTATATAACTCAAAAAAAGCGAAATTTTCAAAAAATCCCAGCCCCTAAAAAGGGATGGGATTTTTTGAAGTTATAGAAAAAGATTGACTAATAACTTAAGCTTGACGTGAATAGTATTCCACGACTAGCAGTTCGTTAACTTGAAGCGCAATCCACTCACGTTCGACAACGCCGTTGACTTTACCAACCAGTTTTTGCTTATCAAATTCCAAGTGACTTGGCAAGTGAGCCAAACCTGGATCTTTGAGGTTAGTCTCCACCATCAGGCGAGAACGCTCTCTATTTTTGACCGAAATTACATCTCCAGGCTTGCACTGATAGCTGGCGATGTTGACTTCGCGATCGTTCACAGTCACATGACCGTGGTTGACCAATTGTCTAGCGGACGGAATGGTAGGAGCCATTCCCATCCGAAACACAGTGTTGTCCAAGCGCATTTCCAAGAATTGCAGTAACACTTGACCTGTGGAGCCGGTAACTCGGCGGGCTTTCCGAACGTAACGGAGCAGTTGGCGTTCCGTCACACCGTAATTGAAACGGAGTTTTTGTTTTTCTTGCAAGCGAACCGCATACTCAGAGAGCTTTTTGCGGTCTTGACCATGTTGCCCAGGTGGATAATCCCGTCTGGGTGTTTTGCGAGTCAGCCCAGGCAAATCCTTGAGGCGACGGACGATTCTTAATCGGGGACCCCGATATCGAGACATTGATTTTCCTCTGTAATGTCTGTATAAAATTTTATACAGGCTTTATGTTTTGGCACTCTCAGGTCTAAAAACGCTGAGATTTTTGGTTCTGCGAGACGACTTACTGAGCCAGAATTACTCTAATATCAGTAGTAGTGATCTCTCCCCAAGCGTTGCTCGGATCGGTGTCCGAAAGTTTCGGTATGCCTTACCGTACTCAATTTTTGACCCGTTGTTTATCGTATCACACAAAATCTGAATTAAAAGCCGATCGCCCGATCGCGCCTGGGTCGAACAGGCAGAATGCCTGTGCCACAATAATTATCGTCCATGTCTATTAGTAAAAAAACTCATAACTTAAAATCCACCATGCACACCCCCAAATGTTCACCCAGTTCAGTCGCACATCCCGCACCCGCAGGATCAAAGACTAATGGGCGATGGATCTTGACTCTCGGCACACAACTAGCAACTCTGGGTTTATTGGCCACAGCACTGCCTCCAACGCCAGCATCAGCTATCACTATTAGATTCCCCCGCCCTAAAAACGAGTATCGCGCCTGCTCTGTGGAACTAATGGGAGCCGGACTTAGCGCAGATGCAGCCGCCAGCGCTTGTGCCAGTGCACTCCATCCCCGTGACATATCTAAGTGCGTTGTTCAAATCAACCGTAAAACCAATATTGTGGCTGCTGAAGCGCTTGCTAGCTGTGAAAGAGTGCGTCGCCCCAAGGACTTGGCGACTTGCGTAGTGGACATTAACACCAAGTCTCGAACTCAAACTACGACTCCGCTGTTGGTGCTGGATCAGTGCCGCCGCAGTTTACTACCAGAGCAATTTTCGGAATGCGTAGTCGGGTTGAGTCGTCAGGTAGACTTTTCGATCGATCGCCTAATGACTACTTGTCTCGACACTAGGGACAAAGTAAGTCAGTTAGACGATCGTCCCACACCGACACTGCCTGTGGATCTAATTCCACCACCTTCTAAACTAAATTAATTGATCATGGGGCATCGGGCATCGGGCATCGGGCATCGGGAATAGTTAGTAGTTAGTAGTTAGTGGTTAGTGGTTTTTCTAATAACAAACAACCACTAACAAATTCCCAATGCCCAATTCCCAATGCCCAATGCCCCATGCCCAATGCCCCATGCCCAATTCCCAATTCCCAATTCCCATTTCCCAATTCCCATTTCTTAAAATGTCACAAATTTTTGGTCAAATTACTGTCGAAGAATTAAGCCAGCGTTTAGCAGAACCAACTACTGATAAATTGCAGCTTGTGGATGTGCGGGAACCTCACGAAGTTGAAGTCGCCTCACTCCCAGGATTTGCAGTCTTTTCGCTGAGTGAGTTTGCCGAATGGTCAACGGAAATAGCCGATCGCCTCGATCGCGACACAGAAACCCTAGTTCTATGTCATCATGGAATGCGATCGGCTCAAATGTGCCACTGGTTGACCGACCAAGGCTTTACTAACGTTAAAAACATCATTGGCGGTATTGATGCTTATTCAATGGTAGTCGATCGGACTGTCCCCCGCTATTAATCAGTTTTTCCCATCTAAATTTGAGATCAAATCCGTTAGCATCGGAATTAAGCTGTTGTGCATTTAAATTGTATATATAGTTTAAACCCACATTCCGCACCCCCAACTGGCACATACGCGGATTGAGGGGGTAAAAGTGA
>NZ_NXIB02000270.1 GCF_002412335.2 Tychonema bourrellyi FEM_GT703 | reverse complement strand
CTTCCTTCTTCCTTCTTCCTTTTCTGATAAAATGTATAGTTGACAACAAAGATTAATATTGTTTGGCGGGGAAAAATAATGAGCGATCGACCAATCATTCTGGGTATTGTCGGAGACAGCGCAGCAGGCAAAACCACGCTGACCAAGGGAATTGCCCAAGTATTGGGACCAGAAAATGTCACGATTATTTGTACAGATGACTATCACCGCTACGACAGAACGCAGCGGGCAGAAATCGGGATCACAGCATTGCATCCCGACTGCAATTACCTGGACATCATGCAGCAGCACCTCAGCCTGCTACGCACCGGACAAGCGATTCTCAAACCCATCTACAATCACACGACAGGTACATTTGACGCGCCGGAATACATCAAGCCCAGCAAATTTGTGATAGTTGAAGGTTTGCTAGGTTATTCAACTCGTGCAATCCGCGATTCTTATGACGTAAAAGTGTATCTTGCTCCCCCAGAAAATCTGCGAACCGAGTGGAAAGTTAAGCGCGATATTATGAAGCGTGGCTATACTGAAGAACAGGTATTGGCGGAAATGAAAAAGCGGGAAGGCGATTCGGAAGACTTTATTCGTCCCCAACGCAAGTTTGCTGATGTTGTAGTTACTTTTTACTTACCAGAAGAGGACAACGAAGTCAATTTGAGCGTCCGTTTAGTCCTGAGACCGACAATCCCTCACCCTGATTTTACTGAGATTTTAAGCCAAAGCAGTGATAGCTTTAAACCAGCAATTCGCTTAGAACTCGATCGGGATATGGGTAAACCGGTTGATGTCTTGGAAGTAGACTCCCACGCTACTAGCGAACAGGTAAACGAACTGGAAAAGATTTTGTGCAACGAAATGCCCCACCTGCGAGGCTTTTGCTCGACGGAAGGTAATTCTGAAATTGGTAAACTTGTGGGTACAACTGGCGAAATTTTGCAAAGTTACCCGCTAGCTTTGACGCAGTTAATTATCGCTTATCACATGATCAAAGCAATTCAAAAGTAGGTTGGGTAGAGCGGTAGCGAAACCCAACACCTAATTTCAAATAAAGAGTTGGGTTTCGTGACCTCAACCCAACCTACAGATAATGACTTGAACGCAGTGAATTATCGCTGATCACATAATCAAAGCAATTCAAAAGTAGGTTGGGTAGAGCGGTAGCGAAACTCAACACCTAATTTCAAATAAAGAGTTGGGTTTCGTGACCTCAACCCAACCTACAGATATTGAGTATAAATCCTCGGTGCTCGCAAAGTCTGGTTAGCAGTCACTAATTGCTGAAGTTGCAGCGATACTGGCAATTGACTTTGAGGTGCGGGCAACATTTCGCCACGAAAGTCGAGGAGGGTGACGAGTAGCAGATAGCCAAGTGCTAATACTATAGAAAATGCGCCGGTAATAATGGCAATAATTTTTGAACGTTCCATATTCAGTAAGATTGAAGTATAGCTAAACTTAGCTTAACATCAGATGCTACCTATTTTGCTTACAACGATGGAACCTCTTATAGATGCGCCAACTTTCACCGAGATGCCTGCCACAGCCCCTGTCGTGGAAACATTTAATCTGGGGAAGTTCTACCGTACTGGCTTCTGGATGAACCAAAAAATTGAATCGCTCAAAAGTTGTACTCTGACTGTCTCTGAGGGCGAAACTTTCGGGCTTTTGGGACAAAATGGAGCGGGAAAAACTACGCTGCTGAAGACTTTGCTGGGTATTGTGCGGCCGACTTCTGGTAGGGGGCTGTTGTTGGGGAGGCCTTTGGGCGATCGCACTGTGAAGCAACGAATCGGCTATTTGCCAGAAAATCCGTACTTTTATGATTATCTCACGGGCTGGGAATTTTTGCAATTTGCGGCTGGGTTATTTCAAATTCCTGCTGCGGTTCAACGCCAGCGAATTCCGCAGTTGCTAGACTTGGTTGGGTTGGCTCAATCGGCGGCAATCAAAAAACAATTGCGTCAGTATTCTAAGGGTATGCTGCAACGGATTGGTATGGCTCAAGCTTTGATTAATAATCCAGATGTGGTATTTTTAGATGAGCCGATGTCGGGTTTAGATCCGATGGGACGCTATCAGATGCGGGAGATCATTTTATCGCTAAAAAGTCAAGGAAAAACGATTTTCTTTAATTCTCATATACTTTCAGATGTGGAGAAGATTTGCGATCGGGTGGCAATTTTGGCGAGAGGTGAGTTAATCTGTATTGGTGCGATCGATCAACTTTTGGGTAAGACTGAAATTTACCGGGTTGAAGGTAGGGGTGGCCATTTGAATATCCTGCAAAAATGGATACCGGATATGGATGTCGATCGTGATTTGTGGTACGGTCATTTGCAGGGCGATCCGAAGGAGTTTATTGATAGTCTGAGCGCTACGGGAGGGCAGCTAATTGGGATGAATTTGGCTAGGCCTAGTTTGGAAGAGTTTTTTATGCAGCAATTGGAGGAAAGAGGGATTTATTCCAGCGGTTGAAGTCAAAACTTCGATCGCAATTGTGCTAGTAGTGCGATCGAGATTTATTTGGGTCATACAGCACTTTTCGGGTATGTAGGTACTAAGCTGTGTTGCATCTAGATTGCTTATGATATTAGAGAGGAGAGGGGGAGAAGGGGAGAGGGGGAGAGGAT
>NZ_NXIB02000026.1 GCF_002412335.2 Tychonema bourrellyi FEM_GT703 | reverse complement strand
TTAACAAGGAAGGCTCTTCTCCTGTCGCCTCCCTTAACAAGGAAGGCTCTTCTCCTGTCCCCCCCCTTAACAAGGAAGGCTCTTCTCCTGTCCCTCCCCTTAACAAGGAAGGCTCTTCTCCTGTCCCCCCCCTTAACAAGGAAAGCTCTTCTCCTGTCCCCCCCCTTAACAAGGGGGGGCTAGGGGGGGTAATCTTATACCTGCATGGCAATGGTTTAAATGTGGGAGCGAATGTGGAACACGCTAATCGATTTCATCGGTTAGGTTTGTCCGTATTTTTAATAGATTATCGCGGTTACGGAAAAAGCCAGGGCGAGTTTCCGACTGAATCTCAGGTTTATGAAGATGCTCAACTTGCTTGGGACTATTTAGTCAAACAACGGGGAATTAACCCCAAGCAAATTTATATCTATGGTCATTCCTTGGGAGGCGCGATCGCGATCGATCTAGCGGTGCGACACCCGGAGGCGGCGGGGTTGATTGTGGAAGGCTCTTTTACTTCGGCGCGGGCAATGGTAGACTTTCAATCCGGGGTGTATCGGATGTTTCCAATTGATTTATTGCTGACACAGCGGTTTGATTCTATCGCTAAGGTCGATCGGCTGCAAATGCCTGTCCTATTTATTCATGGCACTGCTGATACTATAGTTCCCGTTGAAATGAGCAAAAAACTCTTTGATAGCGCTCCTGAACCCAAACAATTGTACATCGTTCCTGATGCCGGTCACAATAATTTAGCAGAGTTTGCGGGTGGTGAATATCTGCAAAGAATCAGCCAATTTGTCAAACAGACAAACACCATTAAACATTAAATATCAAAAATTCAAATACTCAGATACCCGACTTCTTTAAGAAATCGGGTATCTAATAGACATCTCCCCTAATTGTTGTGGAACAGGCATCCTGCCTGTTCAAAACCTGCTTTTTACCAAATGTCTAACTTTGCTCAACAATATTTAAAGAGCCGGACAGTAATTGCAGTAATTATTCATCTTGATTGCTTTTTCTTCTCCTTTCTTAACTTGGCAACCTCGCTGAGATATTTTTTTATTGGGCATCCGAGCACCGCAGAGATTCGTATCTTTGAGATTAGCTTTGATCAATCTAGCATCACTGAGATCGGCATTCCTGAGATCTACACCGCTGAGATTTGCACCACTTAAATCGGCTTCTCTGAGGTCTGCACCGCTGAGATTTGCACCAGTTAAATCGGCATCCCTGAGATCTGTTCGACCTAGTTTAGTCGCGCTCAAATTAGTACATTTCAAGTTACTAGACTGGAGAGATGCCTCTCTCAGAAAACTCTCGCTGAGGTTAGCATTTTCTAAGTTTGCTCCCCTGATATCAGCTCTGCTAAGGTCTGCTTTAGTAAAGTCGGCGTTAGTCAAAAAGGCATTTCTCATGTTGGCATTGTTTAAATTAGCTTCCATTAAATCAGCACCGGTTAAATCGGCTTCAATCAGGTCTGCCCTGCTGAGGATGGCACCACTTAAGTTAACTCCAAACAGGTCTGCGCGGCTCAAGGAAGCTCCAAAAAGGTCGCAGCCCGGACATCCTCTGGTTTCCAATAGTCGCTGGAGTAAAGACAAATTTTGAGCTTGTAAGGGAACTGCTGCGAAAAATGGGAGTATCAGTATCGCTGCTGTCAGAACAGTCAGTTGAATTTTAGTCATAGGAAATATTACTTACCTGGTTTGGGTGACAGTCTGAGCATATGAGGGCGGGATGGCACATCTCCTCCAGCAGCTAAGGCATGGAGTAAATGGTGCTGAGGGGTTAGACTCCCTATAAAAAGTAACTACTGAGGATAGCGGAGGAGTATTTTTACTCTGTTAAGTTTTGTTGTGCTACGGAGGGCGATCGTTGAAGGCTTCACTGTTATTAATGGCAATCAATAAATTGGAATTTTTGTGAATAATTTTGAAATTTTGATTTATCATAGGAGCTGGCCAATCAACAATTACTCATGTTTTCTAAGGAAAGTTTATTTGTTTTGTCTCTATTTCCCTACTTGGGATTTCTGTGGTTTTTGACTCGATCGGGAAAGATGCCACGTTTAGCTTTGATTGGGTTTTATGGCACTCTAGTTTTTGTAGGAGTGACTATTCCGGCAGCAATTTATGCCAAAGTTGCTTATAATGAATCCCTAGCCAATGTTGATTGGCTTCATGGTTCAGCAGAATTTTTCTTGACGCTTGCCAATATTTTAGTGGTTTTAGGTTTTAGGGAAGCGGTGATTAAAGCGAAACAGTAATCCCAAATCCCAAATCCCAAATTGATTGACACTCTCCGTATCGACAAATTCATGCCTAAAAGGGAGGGGCTGTGATTTGTGATGATTGTGTGAGATACTTGAGATAGCTAGAAATGCGATCGCGATCGGTGTCAAGTAAACAACTGGCCCAAGAGTGTAAATTTAGTCGATCGCGCATTTCTCGAAATACCATAGCATCCCCATGATTGTTGAGAGGAAAAATCCGAGCATCAAATCCAGCAGACTTGAGACGGCTAACTGTTTCTTCCCCATCTTGTACCCACAATTGACTGCTAATCCGAAGCGGTTGACATGAATATTCACCTACGACAATTCCCGCCACCGAAACGCTACCATCTCCTCCCCGATTGGAAAGCTCTTGCAAAATAGCTTTAAGGTAATTCAAACTTTTCGTATCTTTGATCTGCTGCGGTGTCAACTTGACAATCACCATTTGTAAAAGTTCCACAGGTTTTGCTACTTGTAAAATCTTGACTGATTCTGGATGCCAAATCTCTGCATCTTCGTTTTCCAATGGCTTAAATTCCTCTGACATCTCTACCGCTTTCACTGGCTTTGCATCATCTACAATTATCTGAATTTCCTCCCCGTCTTTCTCGATTTTTCCACTAATCAGTAAGACAGCATTATCTGTAATATGTGAGCCAACTTGTTCATAAGTCTTTGGAAACACCACAGCTTTTATTTGATGTGTTAAATCTTCTATTTGCAAAATAGCCATCTTCTCACCTTTCTTTGTGACTACAGGTTTAATAGCACTGATCATCACAATAACTGATACTTTACCTTTTTTATCTTCTAGTTGTTCGAGAGTAACAACATCGGGGTCTTGATTCATTTGAAGCAGATTTTTTAGGGGATGTTCTGATACATAAAATCCCAGCAATTCTTTTTCTAAACGCAACTTTTCTTGCTTGTCAAAATCTTTGACTGTTTTAGATTTTGGTGCAGATTCATACTTATTCGCCGACTTCCCAAAGCTCGTATCACCTAACAAGTCAAATAGATTACCTTGACCACTTTCTCGGTCTTTTTTGCGGTCTTGTGCCCATTTAATTACTCCTTCCAGGTCGTTGACTAATTGCTGGCGGTTGTGATCAATTTTGTCAAAAGCACCACATTGAATCAATGCTTCCAAGGCGCGGCGGTTGACAGAATGGAGATTGACGCGATCGCACAAATCTGGTAAAGATTTAAAATCACCCCCTTCCTGGCGCGCCTCCAAGATATTTTCAATAGCCCCCTCACCCACATTTTTTACCGCCGAAATCCCAAACAAAATTTTATGTTTTTCGCCTTTAGTCATCTCCATAGGAAGTGGCGTAAAAGTAAGTTCAGAACCATTAATATCCGGCGGCTCAACGTCAATCTTCAGCTTGAGACAATTAGTAATATATCTCTGTACCTTCTCCTGGTCGCCACTGTTAGCAGTCAGCAGTGCAGCCATATATTCTACAGGAAAATTCGCCTTTAAATAAGCAGTTTGATAAGTGATGTAGGCATAGGCCATTGAATGGGATTTATTAAAGCAGTTAGATGCCACTAGACTATTTTCTAGCGTAAAATTATGGTCTTTTTCAACACCAATGTCATATACCTCTTGAGTTCCTAGTGATTTTTTAGTAATAATTTTAACCATGTTTGTAACTCCTGAGAATATCTTCAATTTTATTTATTGTAGTTATTGTAGCGTGCGTCAGACCAGAATGTGACGCCACAAACTAATAACCTTTCCCTGACGCACTTTACCACCTAATGTTAGTATTCGTAGTTAGTATTCGTAGGGTGCGTCGCCATTATTAATCCCTGAATTATATAGACAATCTCATGGCGACGCACCAACCAAGTCACAATACTTAAGGAAACAACCTTCCGTTTCACTCCGCCCAACAATTATTGTGTAGTAAAACTTGAGATCAATGGTATCAGGTGCGTCGCCATGAGATTGTTTGTCTTTATTTAGGAATTGTCGATGGCGACGCACCCTACAAACTTGATTTGTTTTAATTCTAATCCTTTTTCAAAGATTTCATCAATGGGCAGCATTTGACCGTCAGCAGTCATAAACTTGTGATCTTTTGTGGCGCGAATTATCGAGCCATCTTCCAGACAATACTCAAAAACTTCCTGCATTCCTCGGCGATGCCACTGTGTAATTGACTGTGTATAAATATAATCATTACTATCAACACTGTAAACAGTGCATTGAATTTCTTCCTCAACAATTTTACCAATGGCCATCGGGCCATATTCCACAGTCAATATCTGCGTGTCATAGCTCAAGCAATATTCCGCGAAATTCAGCATTTGATCGAACAACTCTTCGGCAATTTTTTGAGGGACACCATTCTTAGTTGCCCCATCAATAAATGTTTCCTTTTGCTTCTGCATTTCATCCGCTTTTTTCTTACCCATTGCGCGGCGCAGCAAGTCAGCTTGACCTAAAGAATAGCCTGCTAAATCTTGAGCCATCCGCATAATTTGCTCTTGGAAACAAAGCGTTCCGTAAGTCTCTTTTAAAATCGGTTCTAACAGCGGATGGTCGTATTTAACCACCTCTCTACCGTGTTTGCGATCGATAAATTGTGGAATCAAACCAGCATCCAGGGGGCCAGGTCGATAAAGTGCCAGAATAGAAGAAATATCATCCAGACAGGAAGGTCTAATTTTTTTTACGACATCCAGCATCCCAGAAGATTCTAACTGAAAAATACCTTCTAAATCTCCTTTTTCTAAGAGTTTATAAGTCTTTTCTACATCTTCAGGCAACTTTTTGATTCGATTAAATGTCTCTTGAGCTCTGCGTTCTATGTCAGAAGGTAAGCCTTCGGCATCGATAGTTTTATTTTGCGTTTGCTTAACATAATCAACAGTTTTTTGGAGAGTTGTTAAATTTTTAAGTCCCAGAAAGTCCATTTTTAGTAGCCCCAAAAATTCCAAATCTTCCATGAAATATTGGGTGATTACAGCACCTTCGTTATTCTTTTGCAATGGTACAATTTCATCAAGGGGGACGGAAGAAATCACCACACCTGCGGCGTGAACGCCATAGGTTTTGTTAGTTCCTTCAATGCGAATTGCCATGTCAATCCACTGACGCACTGGGACTTCGGTGCCAGTTTCAGCATTTATGCAAATTGTATTTTCGTAGTTGGTTTTAAATTCCTGTGCAGGTGTTGCATCGGAAATCATCACTTTGAGCTTTTCCGGTTTTCCTCGCGACACAGGAATCATTTTTGCCATTTCGTCAGCTTTTTTGTAGGGAATACCTAACACTCTGGCGACATCTTTCAATACAGCTTTTGATGTCATTCTGTTGAAAGTAATAATTTGCGCTACGCGGTCTTCGCCATATTTTTCAGTAACGTATTTAATCATGTCGTCGCGTCTTTCTATACAGAAATCGCTATCGATATCTGGCATAGATTTGCGTTCGGGATTGAGAAATCTCTCGAATAATAGTCCGTGGTGTACAGGGTCTATATTGGTGATTTTGAGGACGTAGGCAACTAGAGAACCTGCGGCAGAACCACGTCCTGGGCCGACGGGAATATTGTTGTCTCTAGCATATTTCATGTAGTCCCAAACTACTAAAAAATATTCAGAGAATCCCATCTGCTGAATCATTTTTAGCTCATATTCTAGTCTTTGTTTGTAGACTGGGGGAATTTCATTTCTGGTGCGGGCTTTGAGGCGTTCTAATAGTCCTATCCACGATATTTCTTCTACATAGGTATCGGCGGTATGTTCTGGGGGAATTGGGATTGTGGGAATCCGAGCTTCTCCTGTTAGTTCGTATCTTGATACTTTGTTTGCGACTTCTAGGGTATTTTCGATCGCCTCTTTGATCGTTTCATCATCTAAATGGTCTCGAAATAGTTGCGCCATCTCGTCGGCGGACTTCAAATATTCTGTGCCACTATAGCGCATCCGCTTTTCTTCTTCAATTAGTTTGTTGGTGTTGATGCACAACAAAGCATCGTGAGCTTCGACGTCGTTGCAGGAAATATAGTGAGAATCATTGGTGGCAATTATTTGAATTTTGAATTCGCGGGCAATTTTGATGATTTCAACATTAACCATGCGGTCTTCTTGGGAACCGTGGTCTTGAATTTCTATATAATAGTCTTCTCCAAATACTTCTTTGTACCATTTTGCAACTTCGCGGGCAGTATCTAGCTTGTTTTGCAGAATCATTTGGGGAACTTCGCCACCCAAACAAGCGCTGGTAACTATTAAGCCTTCTGAGTATTGTTTGAGCAGTTCTTTGTTGATGCAAGGACGGGCAAAAATACCTCTTTCGGGCATTCCTTTTAAATGGGAAATTGTGGTAAGTTTTACTAAGTTTTTATAACCTTGGGTGTTTTTAGCTAAGACAACTTGATGATATTTTCTTCTACCTCGAACTTTGACTTCGATGTCGCCGTTGACGACGTACATTTCGTTGCCAATAATCGGCTTGATATTTTTATTTCTACAAACTTTGATTAGTTCGATCGCACCATACATCACGCCGTGGTCCGTAAGGGCGATCGCGGGCATCCCCAATTCTACCGCCCGTTCAGCTAGCTGCTGTAGCTGAGACGCGCCGTCTAGCAGGCTATAATCGCTGTGAATGTGCAAACCAACGAAGGACATAGCGATTTTGGATTTTAGATTTTAGATTTTAGATTATACACTATTGGCGTATAGAAAGATAAATTGATTTTAGATGTGATGTTTTATACTAAAAATTAGTTAGTTACCCCCTTTTTAATGAACCGCTTTCGTCGCAGAGGGCACAGAGAAAAGAGTAAGAGAGTAAAAGAGATTACAGTAATTAGATGTGAGATTGTACATCGTTGATTTACTTACAAACTTGCTTGTTGCAAATAACGTTCCAAGTCTTTAATGCGTTCTTGTGTCACTCTGGCTCTGCAATAACCGTAGGTAGAAGCAGCCAAAGTACCGCCTTCAAACTGCCCCTTTTCATAATCGCAAGATTCATCTCTAAACTTGAGCCAACTACGCTGTGCCACCGTCAATCTCTGCTGTTGTTTGCTTGTGAGTTTTGGCTGAAGTTGCTGATATAATTGATTGAGTTTTCTGTCTGCTGTCTGAAACTCTTGACTAGAACACATATTCATGTCCAGTGTCGTTTGAGGACTTTTACAGTTAACTTGTTGGGCTAGTTGTAAGGGAGTGTTGCTAGCTTGGCTGGGGAGTAAAAATCCGGCGGTCAACAACAGTGAACTCGCCGCCAATGTCGCCCAAATAGTGATATATTTCAAAATATTTACCCCTTGTTTAATCTTTTATTTTTTCTGGCTGAGCCGATCGCCAAATCCACCAAGCCGCCGCCCATAGAGTAAAATTACCAATGAGAGTCATCGCCGCTTGCAGAGTAACGATCCATTCTAGGGCAGGAGAGTTATCAAAATAGTGCCATGTACAGGCACACATAGCGCTGACGAGGGCGGGTAACATCCCGAAGGAAAGAGCCCACCAAGCTCGATTTTGAGTGACTTCGCCGTAAGTCCAAATCAACCAGATGGCGGCAATCCACTCGACGACACTAGAGATATGAATAATCCAGGTGGGAATTGACAAAGCGTGCATTTTTTGTATTCTGAAATAAGTTGGAAGATGTATTTAGCTAACTGTTGACTGTTGACTGTTGACCGTTGACTGTTGAGTGTTGACTGTTGACCGTTGACTGTTGACTGTTGATGGTTAAAATAATTTATGGCTCGATCGCAACAATTAGATATTGTAATAGTTACATTCCATCATAAACAAAGAAAAGGGTAGAAATGCGAGCAATTTTGTGCGGCTATTATGGTAAAGGCAACGGCGGGGACGAGGCGCTGTTGGCATCGCTACTGCAAATGTTACCAGATGGCGTGACACCGATCGTCCTTTCTGGCAATCCTGTCGAGACAAATCAGCGGTATGGGGTAGTTGCGCGCGATCGCATGAATCCCTTCCAAGTCCTCGAAGCACTCCGCACCTCCGACGCACTAATCTGGGGCGGCGGTAGTTTAATCCAAGACGCTACTAGCATGATCAGCCCGTTTTATTATGGCGGTTTGATGGGATTAGCGCAACAGATGGGATTAAAAACTATTGCCTGGGCTCAAGGAATTGGACCATTGAATCGAGATATTACCCGTAAGTTATCTCAGAGGTGTTTTGCTGGATGTAGTGCCGTTAGCGTGCGCGATAAAGGCTCAGCTACTTTACTTACAGATTGGGAAATCCCCTTTACTTTAGCACCCGATCCCGTGTGGGCTTTGGAAAACTCGCCCGTGTCTGGTTTGTGGGATTTGCCAGCGCCGAGAGTTGCGGTTTGTTTGCGATCGCATTCTACACTAACTCCCGCCCGTTTGTCAATCTTAACTCAGGCTTTAGTTGACTTTCAAAAAGCCACTCGTACCTTAATTTTGTTGCTACCTTTTCAAGCATCTCACGACTTAGAAATTGCCAAACATTTGCACGAAGCACTGCCGCAAAGGAGTCGTATTCTGAGTTTAGACGATCCGAGGAAATTGAAAGGAGTGTTCCGGGGAGTAGAAATGGCGATCGGGATGCGCTACCATAGTTTAATTATGGCCGCATCGGAAGAATGTCGCTGTTTTGCCCTCAGCTACGATCCCAAAGTCAGTCAGTTGATGGACGAGTTAGAAATGCCGGGATATTTATTATCAGAATTGCCAGACGATCCATATTTAATTAGCAAAACTTGGATCGAACACTACGCCAATGGCGACGGATTATCGCCAGAGAGGATAAAATTTATAGTAGGGCGATCGCTCTTTCATCAAGAAGTATTGCGAGTCGCTCTTCAACAATCCTAGTAAGAGGTAAAATACCATGACAGTCAGTACAGCCGACTTGAAAATTACCTGGGAGAAATTGCCTGCCGACTTCATTTTAGACGAGGAACCAGTGGAAAGTATTGACCAACCTCTCCTAGCTGCGGCCTTGCGAGAAATCTTAGAAATTGCAGGCTTCATAGTAGCAGGAATATTAATTGCCCCGAATATGGCGATCTGCGCGACATTAAATGACCAGTTAGTTATTAAAGCTCCAGATTGGTTTTATGCCCGCAACGTACAACCGCTTTTTGGTCAAGAAATTCGACGCAGTTACACTCCCAACTTAGAAGGAGAAATTCCAGATATAGTCATGGAATTTTTGTCAGCTACTCCCGGCGATGAATATTCAATTAAGCCAAGTTATCCGCCGGGTAAATGGTTTTTTTACGAACAAGTATTGCGAGTTCCAACCTATGCAATCTTTGAATCATCCGCCGGAGTGCTAGAAGTCTACCAGTTAAATTCATCAGGAAGATATGAAGCACAGCAACCCGATGTAAATGGTCGTTATTGGGTTGCAGGAGTTGGGTTATTTTTGGGTGTTTGGCAAGGAACTAAAACGGAAAGAACTGGATATTGGTTGCGCTGGTGGGATGAGAGTGGACAGATGCTATTGTGGGGAATAGAAATGCTAGACAAAGAAAGGCAAGAAATAGCAATTGTTCAACAACAAGCTGAACAAGAACGAGATCGATCGCAAAAATTAGCTGCACAATTAAGAGCAGCAGGCATTGAACCAGAAGCTTGATACAATGATGAGAAATGAAAAATTGTGACTCTGCAATTTTTCGTTTATTATTGATTTAAAAGTAGTAGATAACATCGCAAAAGTCAACATTTATCTGCCTTCATCAGCGGTTAACAAGTACATTCAGGAGACAGCAAAATTGGCAAGAGTGAGAGTTCGGGAACACGTCAATCCCCTATCGATAAGATATCAAGCATCAGCAAGTCCCCCCGATTGGACGAAAATCTATACTGACTTAAATTTGCCACTGCATTTAGATATCGGTTGTGGAAGGGGACGATTTTTGTGGCACATGGCACAAATTCAAACAGACTGGAATTTTCTCGGATTAGAAATTCGGGAACCTCTGGTAGAGGAAGCGAATGTTTGGCGGGACGAAAAAGGCTTGACAAATCTGCACTATTTGTTTTGTAATGCCAATAGTTCCCTTAAGCCAATTTTAGAAACTTTGCCCCCAGGTATTTTGCAGCGAGTTAGCATTCAATTTCCCGATCCTTGGTTCAAAAATAAACACCATAAGCGCCGGGTAGTGCAACCAGAATTAGTGAATGATTTGGCAACTTATCTGGCAATTGGTGGCGAAGTTTTTATTCAATCTGATATTGAAGAAGTAGAAAGAGAAATGTGCGATCGCTTTTCATCTCACGCTAGTTTTCAGCGCCAGAATGATGGCGAATGGTTAGCAGAAAATCCCCTACCTGTGGCGACTGAAAGAGAAATTGGTAGACTAAAACGTGGCGAACCAGTCTATCGCGCATTATATCACAAATCTGGAATATAATATTAATTATGTCTCTCCAATACTGATTTGTGGAACAGGCATCTTGCCTGTTCAATACTGATTTGTGGAACAGGCATCTTGCCTCTTCAATACTGATTTGTGGAACAGGCATCTTGCCTCTTCAATACTGACATTTCTGGAGATGTCTAATTTGATCTATTTCAACCCAGAATTAGGATAATTTCGCGGTTTATTTGTCTCAGCTTGTTTGTCGATCGCACTTTTGTAAGTATCCACCACATGATTCGGCATCACATCCCCATTTTGCGCCAAAAAAGCCCACTCTTCACCAACGTGGACATATTCAGTTTTAAAGAATACCGTAAAAGGTACAAGGGTAATGGCATCAGCCAAATTTACCACGCGATAGCTGTTGGGGACAACTCGATTGTGTTCCCTGGCAAAAACGCGATCGCCTACCCTGGGACTAGCATAAGTGTACAACTGCACCTGCTTTTGCAATCGAGGGATATTGACTGCAATGTCGATCGCAGCCAAAGTCGCGATCGCAGCACCCAAACTGTGTCCCGATATGTAGCAAGGAACCGACGGATTGAGCTTTTTGGCAACTTCAAGGGTTTGAGAGGAAATGTTGCTGTAGATTGCTGAAAAACCGGGATGAATAGCACCATAGGACTGACTAGCAACCTTGCGATCGTTTGTAGCATAAACCGCATTAATATTAAGTACCCATTCAATTGTTCTCTGTGTACCACGAAAGACAATAATATTATGATTTTTTGAACTCAGCACAAAACCAAAATAGACCGGAATTTTCTTTTTGATTTTAACTACTTCTTTAGCAGTATTTTCAATCGCTTTCTGAGCGTTACCTACATTGTCCCCGATCGGATCGGTTGCACTATTTGGCGATGTTGGTGATTGAGCAATATCTACTTCAACTTGTTCTGAAATCTTTGCTTCTACTCCTTTGATTGCCGTAACTTGAGTATAGCCTTTGAACTTAGCTGTGTAAGCTGGTAGTGATTTAATGTCACCGTTATAGCTAGGATCTATCTTGCCTTTGAGATACTGTTGTGTTGCTAGTTTACTGCACTGAATCAGCAGTTGAGAAATCTCGCGATTGTAGGGAATCGGCGGCGGAGATAGCTTTACAGATGCTTGAATTAGTCGCGCTTCATTGATTTTTTTAGCATCAGCTTCTAAAGTTTGTTGGAAAAATTTATCGGTGTCTCTTTCGTTGAGTAAGGCTAAAACTTGTTCGTTTTTTGCTTTTGTTCGCAAATATTCAGGTATTACCGTCGCTGCGGAAGCGGCGGCTAATCCTCCGAGTAAGAATTGTCGGCGGCTAATTTTCCAATTAATGTAATTTACCATAACTCAAAGGATTTTAGATTTTAGATTAGACAATTGACGATTTTGAGAACCACTGGCATAATAAAGATGCGTTGCTTGTCCAATTCTCCAAGTGAGTGCAAACAGCGATAATGCCACAGCAAAACCACCAACAAACGGTACAAACAAACCCGTAACATACATGGATATCCAAGCCATAAACGCTATCCAAAAAGAGCCAAAACCACCAAAAATATTACCTCCGATCGCCAATATATCTTGACCCTTGGGATAGCCCCATTTTGCCCCAATATCGCGCATCATTTTTAATAGCAACACACTCGCAGCCAATAGCGTCACCGTCAGAGTTCCTGGTAGCGGATTTAGCCCCAGAATTGCTGCTCCTATGGCATAATCTATAATCAAGTTGCGGATTTCTTTGTTAATTTCAATCAGATGGGGTTTGGGGGGCATCTGCAAAATTTCAGACATAATATTTAACCTCTATTCTAACAATCCATGACATCCGTTAAATCCGTTAAATCCGTTGCCGAACTTCCTTCTGCTATAACTTAAATCCAAGAGGGCAACCACATCCGAATTTTCCATTCAAGTTCCGACAAAGGGAGTCCCAAATAAATAGGCATCCAGAAAGCAAAACCACCCAAAACTAGAAAAATTGCTGTTACTCCCATCCCTCGGAGGCGAGTTTGAGGACTGTGCAACCACCTGTCAACCCACCAAGCAAGTGCCAGAGTTGCGAATACAGAACATCCCATATAATGATACAAAAATACGCAGCGAGTCACCTTTACCCAAGGCAACAAATTAGCCATCCAGTTAACTATTAAATAGAGTATCAGCCACATTTCAGTAGTCGGCGGAAACACAATCGGCTGGTGCTGTTCGAGTAGTTCCACAGAAGCCTCGCTGCGGGTTTCTAGCCACACCCATAAGCGGTGAACCAAAATTCCAATTACTAAGATTAAAGCCAAGGTTGACAGCCACCAGAGAGCCGGATTTCCCATCGCGTGAACGTCAAAGATTGCCTTAGTTGCACCGATTGGCAAAGATGGCAAAACCGGGTCTGGTGGTGCATTGTTGGTAGCTGTTTTGTAGAAGTAGACGATCGGGCGCAGCATCAAAGGCCAACCGTACCAGGCGGAACAATAAGGATGCACATCTGGGCCGCTCTTAATCCGCTGGTGATAAGTCAAAATTTCTGTTTGCATCTGCCAGAAATCGGGGGTTGGATTGAGTTGCAGGTGAGGAATCCAAGAGATGCTGTAAACTACAATAGGAATAATAGCTAAACTTAGCCCTACTTCTAAAAAGTTGAGTTTAGTCAATTTTTGGATGGGACTTTCGGCAGGAAGCAATTCTGAAAAATCCTGATTTATTAGGTCTAATTCTCCTCTATTTTTCTGAATAAAACGCACTATCCAAGCACAAATTAAGATTAAATACGTTCCCAAAAGAAACCATAAACCATTCCACTTGATAGCAGCAGAAGCTCCGAAAAATACACCTGCTAGTATCAAGCAATTCCACCGCTTTTTGCCTTCAGCTTCGACGGATTTCAGGATAAATAATTGACCTAATATTCCAAATAAAACCAGATAAATGTTATTTAGGGCGTAGCGAGACTCAACCAAGAATAAACCATCACAGGCTGCGAATAAAGCAGCAATAAAAGCATAACTGTGGCGTTTAACTAGCTGATAGGCTAATGCTCCCACAACTAGGGGAATAAAGGAGCCTGTGAGAGCATTTAGCCAGCGGTAATCCCAAGGGGAAAGTTGGGAACCTGCCATAGTGTTGATGGCAGTTTTGCCGAAGGGAAGGTGAGTGCCGAGCCAAATGCCGATCGCAATTATGTATTGACTCAGAGGCGGGTGAGCGTTGAAAAAGGGTGTTTTTGTGAGATAATCGTTGGCAAATTTAGCGTAGTAAACCTCGTCAAATACTAAAGTGTTAAATCGCTCTAGTTCCCAAAATCGGAGAGTGAAGGAGACGAGGAACACGCCCAGCATTCCCAGGGGGAAAATCCAAGTCGATTTGTTGAATGGTTGTTTGTTGAATTTCATAAAAGAGTACAAAATAGTAGATGCTAGATTTTAAAGAGCTAATTTAAAAATACTGATGCACTTAATGTCATAACTTAATCAGCCGTTGTATATTCTGTCAATACTTACTTATTTTGAGACTAACATTATACCAAAAAAAACGGCTCTGCTGACCACAGAACCGCCATAACAGAGGATGAAAAATCAAAACTTAACGGACTGCACCTTCAACAGAAGGGGAATCAATTGTCTTCATGAAGTAAAGCTTGATTAATTGCCAGCCATTGGACAAATACAGAGGCAATTTTTGGAACAATTGGAAGAACTTCGGAGTATTAGAAGCTACAATTGCTGTCAATTCCTGATTGTTCTTGAGACAAACATCCAGCCGTTCATAAAACTCTGGATTGTTCACATCTAGCATGACTGGGAATACTCGACCGGCGGTTTGGTTGGTCTTTTTGATGACTTCGATGTCGTACTCGCGAGCATCTAGTCCGAGCGATCGATAAAAACCACCACGTTGGATATCATTGAGATACATTGTGGCGAATACCGACAGCAGGAAGAAACGGCACCAAAGTTTAGCGCGCCAATCGTTCAACATCTGAGGCTGAGCTCTCATCACCGCATCGAAGAAGTCTCCGTGACGATTTTCGTCTTGACACCAATTTTCAAAGAATCGGAAAATTGGATAAATTTGGTGTTCAGGATGAGCTTTTAAGTGCTGATAAATTGTGATGTAGCGCCAATAACCAATCTTTTCAGATAAGTAAGTAGCGTAGAAAATGAACTTGGGCTTAAAGAAGGTGTAACTGCGGCTCTTAGTCAAGAAACCCAAATCGAGGGACAAATCAAAGTCTGAAATTGCTTTGTTTAGGAAACCTGCGTGGCGGGCTTCATCCCGCGACATCAGCAAGAAACCTTCGGCTAGGACTGGATTTTTTCCTTTGAGTCTGCGTCCCAATTCTTTGTAAAGCAGGAAACCAGAGAACTCAGCGGTGCAAGAGCGTTCGAGGAACTCAATGAACAAGCGACGCTTTTCGCCGTCGATGTGATCCCAAGATTGAGCAAATTCTTCATCCCGGACGAAGTGGTTTTTGTTGTAGTCAACGCGGAACTCTTGAATAATTGCTTCTAGTTCGGCTTCGTTGATGGAGATGTCCATTTTGGCCATCTCCTCAAAGTCGGTTGTGTAAAATCTCGGAGTGAGAATAGTTTCTTTGGCTGGGACTTTGGCTTCCTGCTGAGTTTCTGCAAAAGTTGGTTTTCTGAGGGAATCTACCATATTTTTATTGGATTTCTGCTTATAACTGCTATGAGTTTCAGGTGTCGGGTGCGATCGCCCGCGCGATCCTCTCATGTTTCAGACAACTATGATAGCGCGCTCCCGGTGGAATCAACGGAGGCAAAGCTGCTGTAATTTTCACCCTATCTAGTGTACCAATCTCTCGACCCTGGGAATATGTTGCTGGCATTAAGAATTGCTACGCAGAATCCCCAGTAATTGCTTAGGCGTACTTGACCGTAAGTGGCAAAGACTTGACACCCTGATTGGCAATCGTTGCCAGCCGATCGCACAACCGTTGCCATCCTTCCTGATTTTTGAGAACGATGCAGCCAGAGGAACCCGGTACATTATAGCAATCCTTGCAGGAGTCGTAAAGTTTTTTACCCCACCCCAACCCTCCCCTTATTAAGGGGAGGGAGTAAGAAGTTCACAAATGATTTAGGATTGCTATAGCATCGAAATGCAAGCCGAGCTCGCCGCGAATGCGATCGCCCGAACCTACGCAGGGCTGTTTCATTCTCATGTTCAATTTGCGATCGCGGTGTTTCCAAAGCCTCTCCCAGTAAGCAAAACAGGAGTTTTTAAGAATTTCTGCCTTCTTACCGGGACTTAAACAAATTTCAAGCCCAAACAAAGCCTAAACTGGCTTTATAAGCGGAGAATACGTCAGTTGGGTGGGGCGGGTTGATTAGATTATTTGTTTGAGGCATAAATTGTTAGTAAAACCCGCCCCTATGGTGATTTCAGTAGTGCTAACTACGCTGATTGAAAAAGCGACTAGCCATCGACATTGTGTCAGTAATATCTACATCCCCATCTCCATCTGCATCTAAAAACGCATTCAAAACTGAATTTCCGCCTTGGGCTGGATTTTGGGTGTTGCTGCCGGTTTGCAGCAAATTCAGCACGAGGGGTACTAAAACGGGTATCATCGCTTGCACTGTGGAGTTATTCAAGCCAGTTTTTTGAGCGATATCTTGGACTATTTGCGTTAGTTGGCCACCACCGAACAAACTCTGTACCGCATCGGGATTGGGATTTGTGCCGCTAAATTGGTTGACAACTTGTTGAGCTTGTGCATCCCCAGATTCCGATCGCACATCTTGCAAAGCCGATCGCACATATCCACCCAAAACCGACATCGCTAACTGAGTCGTACCCGCATCAACGCCCTGGTTGCCACTCAACTGCTCTACCGCACCCAGAATGCTGCCCAACTGATTGGGGCTTGCTTGTTGATTGGGATTGTCGATCGCACCTAAAATTTGGTCAAATAGTCCCATGATTTTTGCTCCTTGTTGTGATTCCTAAACTTTAAATTATAGCAAATCCTGTTTTTCAAGATTATGGAAAATGGTTTTTACCAGCTATTATTATCACTCAGTAATTTCGCGACCAATTGCCAATCTAAAATCTAAAATCTAAAATCTAAAATCGATTGACTCTCTGGCGCTATTCCCATACGGTTATCAGAAATTCGCACTACCACTGATTCGTCGTCCAAAAGTAAATATAATATTTAGAGAATGTCGTGCAGTTTAAGAAAATAATCAGCAATAAAACCCTATAAACTCATGTTCAGTCGTACTACAGCTCTCACCCCAACAGAACAACTCAGGGCTGCGATCGTCCGAGAACCCTTGGTGGTTTCGCCCGATACGACAGTGATCGAGACGATCGCCCAAATGAGCGGCGTGCGATCGCACTGCAACACCACCAGAACCGCAGATAGTCAACGAGACCATCTCCACCTAGAGGCGCGATCGAGCTGCGTATTAGTAGTGGAAAACGAACAATTGGTCGGCGTACTCACCGAGCGAGACATAGTGCGGCTGAGCGCCCAGCAGCAACCCCTTCACCGTTTAGCCATGTGGGAAGTGATGGCACATCCCGTCATCACCCTGCGCCAGTCCGCCTTCACCGACTTGTTTTTTGCCATTAACCTACTCCAACAGCACCACATTCGCCATTTACCCATCCTGGACGAACACGATCGCCTAGTCGGCCTAGTGACTCACGAAAGTCTGCGGCAAACCTCCAGACCGATCGACCTATTGCGACTGCGACTGGTGTCTGAAGTGATGACCCGCGAAGTGATTTGTGCAGCCCCAGATTGTTCCCTACTGGCGATCGCCCAACTTATGGCAGAACACCGTGTTAGTTCCGTGATGATTGTGCACCCCGGCCGAATCTCCACGCTTATGCTGCAAATACCGGTGGGGATTGTTACCGAGCGGGATATTGTGCAATTTCAAGCCTTGGGCTTGAACCTGGAAACCTGTCTGGCTGAAGCGGTGATGAGTACACCGATTTTTCAGGTCAAACCAGAGGAATCGCTCTGGACTGTACAGCAGATCATGGAACAGCGATCGATGCGTCGATTAGCCGTGACAGGAGAACTCGGAGAACTATTAGGAATCGTCACCCAGACCAGTTTGCTGCAAGCCCTCAACCCGCTGGAGCTATACAAGCTGGCCCAGAAGTGGGAAGAGAAGGTGGTGTGCCTAGAGGCGGAAAAGGTGGCGCTGCTGGAAAATCGCAACCTTGAGCTCGAACGGCAAGTAGCAGAGCGTACCCTCATCCTCAAAGCAAAAGCCCATCGAGAGCAACTGCTGAATACCATAGCCGAGCAGATCCGCTCATCCCTAAACATATCTGACATTCTCGATACCACAGTCCAGGAAATTCGATCACTTCTGGAATGCGATCGGGTGATTATTTACGAGTTTCGGCCTGACTTTAGTGGCACCGTGATCGCAGAAGCAATAACCGGCACCGGGCGATCGGTGATCCATAGCGAAGCCCACGATCCTTGCATTAGCCCAGAATGGCTTGAACCCTATCGCCAGGGCAGAATTCGCATCGTCAATGACATCTACGGCGAAGCAATGACGCTGTGCCATCAGGAACTATTAGTGGGGTTTGATATTCGCGCCAAGCTGATGGTGCCGATCGTGATTGAGGAACAACTGTGGGGGTTAATGCTCACCAGTTATCGAGAGAGGCCGCACCTTTGGACCACTGACGAGATCGAACTCGTGCGGCAAGTTTCTCTACAGGTGGCGATCGCCCTTGGGCAAGCCATGATCCACCAAAAATTGCAGCATGAACTAATCAAGCGACAGCGGATCGAAGCCACCCTGATCAAGAGCGAAGAACGCTACGCCGCCCTTGCCGCAGCCGCTCCGGTGGGGATTTTTCGCACCGATACGGAGGGGCGATGCACCTATGTCAACGATCGCTACTTTCAGATCAGCCGACTCACACCAGGAGCCACTATCGGAGACGCATGGCAACAAAGACTGCACCCCGACGATCGCGATTGGGTCATTGCCCAATGGGGGCAATTCATTCAAGGTAACGACTCTTTTGAACTCGAATATCGCTTTCAACGTCCCGACGGTGAAGTAACGTGGGTTTATGGGCAGTGCGTCCCCGAACTCGATGCCAATGGACATCGGATCGGCTCTATAGGCACCGTTACCGACATTAGCGATCGCAAACGAACTGAAGTCCGCCTGCAAGAAAGCGAAGAACGCTACGCCACCCTAGTGGAAGTCTCACCAGTGGGGATTTTCCGCACCGATCCTGGGGGCAACTGCATCTATGTTAACGATCGCTGGTGTCAGATCAGCGGACTCACCCCAAAAGCCGCCATCGGGGAAGGATGGCGACAAGGGCTGCACCCCGAAGATCGCGACTCGATCGCCCTCGAATGGCAACAATCTGCCCAACAAAATCGCCCTTTCCGCCTCGAATATCGCTTTCAACGTCCCGACGGTGCTGTGGCGTGGGTATATGGGCAGTCCGTTGCCGAACTGGATGCAGATGGGCAAGTAGTCGGCTATGTAGGCGCTATTACAGACATTAGCGATCGCAAACAAGCCGAACAAAAACTCCAGCAACTCAACCAAGAACTAGAAGCAAAAGTCGCAGAACGCACCCAAGAGCTTTGGCAAGTCAATAGCCTGCAACGCGCCATCCTCAACGGTGCCGACTACTCCATCATCTCCACAGACCCAACCGGCATCATCCAAACCTTCAATGCCGCAGCCGAAAGGATGCTGGGTTACGATGCTCAAGAAATCATCGGTAAAGTCACCCCTGCACTCATCCACGATCCAAACGAAGTAATTGAACAAGCTGCAATACTCTCCGCCGAACTAAAGCAAGAAATTCCCCCCGGCTTTGAAGTTTTTGTTGCTAAAGCACGCCTGGGACTAATCAGCGAAACGGAGTGGACTTATATTCGCAAAGATGGTTCTCGATTTCCTGTGTCGCTATCCATCACCGCCCTCAAAGATGTCAATCAGCAAATTATCGGCTTTTTGGGCATCGCCAAAGATATCAGCGATCGCAAACAAGCTGAACTCGAACGACAGCAGTTAATACAAGAATTATCAGCCTTTAAACAAGCCTTAGATCAGTCTGCCATTGTGGTTATTACTGATCCGAAAGGAGTGATTACTTATGCTAACGATCGCTTCTGTGTAGTCTCTGGCTACTCCCGCAATCAACTCATCGGCCAAACCCATCGCATCGTCAACTCTGGCTACCATCCCCCCAGTTTTTTCCAAAACCTGTGGCGCACCATTTCGGGAGGTCAGGTTTGGCGCGGCGAAATTTGCAATCGCAGCAAGAACGGTAGCCTGTACTGGGTTGCTAGCACCATCGTCCCTTTTCTAGACGAACAAGGAATACCTTTTCAGTATCTAGCTATTCGCTTTGATATTACCGATCGCAAATTGGCCGAAGCAACACTCCAGCACGAAAATACCTTCCGTCAACAAATTGTAGAAAACATGACAGAAGGGCTGTGTGTTTTCTATGAAGTTGACGAGTTTCCCTTTCTGTGCTTCACAGTCTGGAATCAGCAAATGCAGGTGATTACGGGCTACACTTTGGAGGAAATCAACCGCCTGGGTTGGTATCAAAGTTTGTACCCCGATAGATGGGATCAAGAATGGGCGATCGCCAACCTCAGACAGATGCAACAAGGGGAATACCTCGCGCAAGAAAGGGAAATCCAGCGTCAAGATGGGATCAAACGCACAATCGCCCTTTCTGCCTCAATCCTGTCGAGCAACGACGGACTGATTTATATACTGGCCTTGATCCAAGACATTACCGATCGCAAACAGATGGAGGCTCAATTAGCAGAGAGTGAAGGTAAATTCCGGCGGCTAGTAGAAGGAGGTAAAGATGTGATTTGGTCATCTGATAAAGATGGCATTATCACTTATCTCTCACCGCAATTCAAAAATGTTTTTGGCTGGGAAGATAGTGAATGGATTGGTAAGCCGTTTATAGACCTGGTGCATCCAGACGATCTCCTATTCGTGCATAATGATTATGAGCAGAATGTCAATCTTTCTCAAAAATCAAGTAATTCTGAGTTCCGACATCACCACAACAATGGTAATTATATTTGGGTGAGAACCACCATCACAGCTATTAGAAATGCTGAAGGAGTAGTGATTTCTATCCAGGGAGTTTTATCGGATATCACCGATCGCAAAGAAGCCGAGCAAATTATTCAACAACAGGCTGAGCGAGAAACGCTGCTACGGGAAATTACCCAACGCATTCGGCAATCCCTAGATTTAAACACGATTTTTGAGACTGCCACCCAGGAAATTCGTCGATTTATCCAAGCAGATCGAGTCGGCATTTTCAGGTTTGATCCTGAATCTGGCTTCGATGATGGTGAGTTCGTCTCTGAATCTGTAGCCCCAGGATTTATGTCAGTCCTAGAAATCAGAGTGCATGACCACTGTTTAGGCGAACAGTTGTCCGAACTATATCAACAAGGGCGAATTCAAGCTACTAATGATATTGAAAACACCAATTTATCAGATTGCCATCAGGCTATTTTGTCACAGTTTCAGGTACGGGCAAACCTAATCCTACCGTTGATTAGTGGAGAAAACTTGTGGGGTTTGCTCTGCATTCACCAATGTTCAAGCCCGCGACAATGGCAACCGAAGGAAATTAACTTTACCCAGGAAATTGCCAACCAGTTAGCGATCGCCCTTCAGCAAGCTAACCTTTACGAACAGGTACAATCAGAACTGGCTATCCGCAAGCAAACAGAAAAGGCGATCGCTTTGCAACTGAAACGGCAGCGAACTTTGGGAGAAATCACCCAGCAAATTCGCGAATCGTTGGATATTAAGCAAATTTTGGCGACTGTGACACAGCAAGTCAAAGAAATCTTGCAAGGCGATCGGGCGATCGTCTTCCGGCTATTTGTCGATGGCATAACTCAAATAGTTGAAGAATCTGTTTTTAGCGACTTTCAGAAACTTAAAAACCGTCACTGGGAGAACGAAGTGTGGTCTCAAGAAATCCTAGAACACTATTGGCAGGGCAAGCCCCGCATCGTCCCCGATGTGATGAACGATATCTGGACAGATTGCCTGATAGAATACTCCATCGAAGGTCAAATCCAGTCCAAAATCGTCGCACCTATCGTGCAAGAAGTCCGAGATAGTGAAAACCATATATGGGTTGCTCCTGAGAAAACCAATAAGCTTTGGGGACTGTTAGTTGTCCATGCTTGCCGAGAAAAACGAGTCTGGCAAGAGTCTGAAGCCCAACTTCTACAACAAATTGCTAATCAGTTAGCGATCGCGGTTCAACAAGCTAGCCTATTTGAGCAGTTGCAGCAACAACTCACCGAACGGCAACAAGCCCAGCAGCAACTCACCGAGCGCAACCAACAACTGGGAGCCTCTAACGAAGAACTGGCCCGTGCTACCCGTCTCAAAGACGAATTCCTTGCCAACATGAGCCACGAACTCCGCACTCCCCTTAACGCCATTATGGGCATGAGCGAGGGGCTACAAGAACAAGTATTTGGCATCGTCAACGAAAAACAAATCAAAGCTTTACAAACCATCGAGCGCAGTGGCTCTCACTTGCTAGAGTTAATTAACGACATTTTGGATGTCGCCAAAATTGAATCCGGTCAAATAGAACTCGATTGCGCCCCAGTTTCAATCAATCATCTCTGTCAATCCAGTCTGCCATTTATTAAACAACAAGCCCTGCAAAAACGCATCCAGCTAGAGATTAAAGTGCCACTCAATCTGCCCGACTTATTGATTGATGAACGGCGGATGCGCCAAGTCTTGATCAACCTGCTCAATAACGCGGTAAAATTCACTCCTAACGGAGGACGCATCACCCTAGAAGTCAGCCGTCAACAGCGCCGGGCCAACCCAGATTCTGCCGATTCCCCACTCCAGTTTTTGGTCAAAGAGAGTCTGCGAATTGCTGTCATCGATACAGGTATTGGTATTGCCTCAGAACATATCAACAAACTGTTTCAGCCTTTTATCCAAATAGATGGCGCGCTGAACCGCCAATATCAGGGGACAGGCTTGGGGCTTGCTTTGGTGAAACGCATTGTTGAACTCCACGGCGGGCAGGTGTTGCTGACTAGCGAGGTGGGTGTGGGAAGTTGCTTCGCGATCGAATTCGAGGGCCGGCACGGAGGCATCGAATTCGAGGGCAGGCACGGGGGCATCGAATTCGAGGGCAGGCACGGGGGCACTGCCCCTACTGGTGCGCCTTTCTCTCCTGAGTTGGAATCCCAGAGTCCACCCTCGATCAAACCTTCTGATTCCGAACAGGAAGCATCTCCTTTAATCTTGCTCGCAGAAGACAACGAAGCCAATATCAGTACGGTTTCGAGCTACCTGAAAGCTAAGGGCTATCGCATTATTTTGGCAAAAAACGGACGGGAGGCGATCGCCCTAGCCCAGTCTGAAAACCCCAATCTGATTTTGATGGATATCCAAATGCCTGGGATGGATGGGCTAGAAGCTATGCAGCAAATTCGCCGCTATCCAAATTTGGTCGATGTACCGATTGTTGCTTTGACTGCTTTGGCTATGACGGGCGATCGCGATCGTTGTTTGGAAGCAGGAGCTAATGATTACATGACTAAGCCAGTTAAGCTGAAGCAATTGGCAACTATCATTCAACAGTTTTTAACCTTGAAAAAAGCAAACTCATAAATTATGAAATCTAAGCAATTAACTTTCTTAACCTTACTTTTTTTACC
The DNA here is from genome assembly GCF_002412335.2 of Tychonema bourrellyi FEM_GT703. Taxonomy (GTDB): domain Bacteria; phylum Cyanobacteriota; class Cyanobacteriia; order Cyanobacteriales; family Microcoleaceae; genus Microcoleus; species Microcoleus bourrellyi. The sequence continues at coordinate 8,390 of NZ_NXIB02000026.1, read as the reverse complement.
TTTCTTGATGGCAATCTTCATCAAGGGTTGTAGTTTCGGTACAGGAGCCTTGAAACCATTTAAGGTGGGGCTAAATACTTGGCCCGGTTATCAAGTGGCTTTATATGCCCAAGCAACGGGGCTATTTCGCAAACATGGTTTAGATGTAGAATTTGTCCGCTTTACTAATCAGCAAGACAATATCCGGGCTACCATGCGGGGCGCACAAGATGCCAGCTTTGTTCCCTTAGCTGAAGTTATTCAGGTTGATCCTAGTCAGGAGGCACCTGTTTATATTATGGTTGCTGATATTTCTACTGGTTCTGATGGCATTGTGGCTGAGTCTCAAATCACCTCGGTTAAAGATTTAAAAGGTAAAAAAGTCAGTGTCAAGCTCGGTACTGTTCCTCACTTAGTTTTGTTGGAAGCGCTCAAGGCAAATCAACTTCAACCAAATGAGATAGAAATTGTGGATGCAATCAATGAACGGGGAGCCGCCATGCTCAAGCAAGGCAAAGTTAGTGCATCTGTACTCTGGGAACCGCTCTTATCAAATACCGCTCAAGCAGAAGGTAGAAAGGTTATCTATACCACTGCGGATGTGGATAGTGTGGTGATTGATGGATTAGCAACTCGTTCGAGTATTACCACGACTAAACAAGATGAATTGACTCGGTTTATTGAAACTTGGTTTGATGTAATGAAAGATCTAGAAACCAAGCCCCAGGAGGTTTTTGCTTCTGTCGCCAAACAACTTGGAACAACAGTGGAAATATTTGCAAAAGATTACGCAGGATTGAAAAAAGGTAATTTGGCAATGAATCGCCGAATGTTTGAAGGTGGCCGGTTACAAGCAGCCTCGCAACAGACTAGACAATTGTTATTAGCAGATCCTCGGCACGGGCGGCTCATTCGCGATTATGTAGAAATTAACGCTCAACCAATTGTCAAAGCTACTAAAAATTGGCAGCAATGAAAAAGGAAACACGATTTCATAAACGCAAAATATTTCAGCAATTGCTGGGGGGTTTTGCCTTATCTTTAATTGTGATTAGTATCGCCACATTGTCGATTACTTCTGCTTCCCTGCGGCACAATTTGGAGGAACAAATACAACAACGAGCAGAGAGCATTACCTATGGGATTGAATTTGCTTCTGAAGGATTGATTGAAATTAAAGAAATGCTTCTTTTAGAACGCATTGTTCAAAACTATGCTACCTTGCCGGCAGTAATAGAAGTTTCCATTGTCGATCCTCAAGGAATTTTGCTGGCCCATAGCAATGAATTTGCCCTAAATGCGATCGAGGACCGCCACTATGCCAAACTTCACCCAACTCTGGCCTTAACCTGGGAACAGGTTTCTGAGCAGGGGATAGACAAGAATATCCACACGGTTTTGCATGGAAAAACTGTTGTGGTGCAAATGCTGCCCTTTAGTAGCACTTTATTCAATCAAGTAGGGGTTGGTTCTCCGGCGGATAGGAAACACCGAGGAGTAGCGATCGCCGTGATGGATCTGCAAAAAATGGAGCAAGACGCATTGCAAAGTGCCTTATCTTCTATTCTGACGATGGCAGTCAGTGCCTTGCTAATTCTAGTATTTATGAGTTGGCTAATTCGGCGATTAGTGTTATCTCCCTTAGAAAAAATTAATCTAGCCATTATCCAGAGTGAAGGTCAAGATGTGTTTTATTTGCCTACCTTACCTAACAATGAAATTAGTTTTTTAGGGGTCACATTTGCAGCGGTTTTTCAAGAGTTAAAAGCCTATAAGCAAATGGAACTAGAAATAGTTGAGCGTAAATATGCCCAGGTTGCCCAACGCTATGAATTAGCCACCCGTGCGGCCAAAGTATGGGTGTGGGATTTGGATCTGAAAACGAATATATTTATTTTAGATCAAGGTATTCAAGAGTGGCTGAGTTATGAAAATGATGAATTCAGCAATAATTTTCATCTTAAGACATGGGTAAATTATATTTATATTGACGATCGCCCCCTGTTTTTACAAGCATTACAAGCCCATTTAGAAGAAAAAACTTCTGAGTTTTATTGCGAACATCGTCTCCTCAAGGCGGATGGTACTACCCATTGGTTTTTATCGCGGGGGCAAGTGGTAAAAAATAAGCATGGTACATCTGTCAGGGCGATTGGTACGATTACAGATATTGCCGATCGCAAGCAATATGAAGCCCAACTGCACGCAACCAACCAAGAATTGATCCGCGCTACTCGCCTCAAGGATGAATTTCTCGCCAACATGAGCCACGAACTCCGCACTCCCCTCAACGCCATTCTGGGCATGAGCGAGGGGCTACAAGAGCAAGTCTTTGGCAGCATCAACGAACCACAAATCAAAGCTTTACAAACCATTGAGCGCAGTGGCTCTCATTTGCTAGAATTAATCAACGACATTTTGGATGTCGCCAAAATTGAATCGGGTCAAATGGAACTAGATTGCACCCCAGTTTCCGTCAATCATCTCTGTCAATCTAGTCTGGCATTTATCAAAGAACAAGCCCTGCAAAAACGCATCCAGCTAGAGATTAAAGTGCCACTCAATCTGCCCGACTTATTGATTGATGAACGGCGGATGCGCCAAGTCTTGATCAACCTGCTCAATAACGCGGTAAAATTCACTCCTAACGGAGGACGCATCACCCTAGAAGTCAGCCGTCAACAGCGCCGGGCCGACCCAGATTCTGCGGATTCCCCACCCCAGTTTTTGGTCAAAGACATACTGCGAATTGCCGTGATTGATACGGGTATTGGTATCGCGTCAGAAGATATCAACAAACTGTTTCAGCCCTTTATCCAAATCGATAGCGCCCTGAACCGCCAATATCAGGGGACAGGCTTGGGGCTTGCCCTGGTGAAACGTATTGTCGAACTCCACGGCGGGCGGGTGTTGCTGACTAGCGAGGTGGGGGTAGGAAGTTGTTTCGCGATCGAATTCGAGGGCCGGCACGGAGGCATCGAATTCGAGGGCAGGCACGGGGGCATCGAATTCGAGGGCAGGCACGGGGGCACTGCCCCTACTGGTGCGCCATCCTCTGTTGACCTGGAATCCCAGACAGAACCCCGCATCGAACCCAGCGGGCCCAAACAGCAGGAAGGTTCTCCCTTAATCTTGCTGGCCGAAGACAACGAAGCCAATATCAGTACGGTTTCAAGCTACTTGAAAGCTAAAGGCTATCGCATTCTCTTGGCTAAGAATGGAGAGGAGGCGATCGCCCTGGCCAAGTCGGAAAACCCCAATCTAATTCTGATGGACATTCAAATGCCTGGTATGGATGGTCTAGAAGCTATGCAGCAGATTCGCCTCGATCCTAGCTTAGTGGATCTGCCGATTATTGCCTTAACTGCCTTAGCCATGACGGGCGATCGCGATCATTGTCTTGCCGCCGGAGCCAATGATTATCTCAGCAAACCCGTTAAGCTGAAGCAGTTAGCAGCCACCATTCAACACCTTTTAACTTCCCTGGTAAGATAATTCATGAATGTACCATCTGTTTTGGTCATTGACGACGAACCTGATAATTTTGATGTGATTGAAACTCTCTTGAACGATCGAGACTATCAATTGCATTACGCTGCCAGCGGGCAAGAAGCGATCAATTCCTTAAACCTCTTTGAGCCAGATGTGATTTTGCTGGATGTGATGATGCCAGGGATGGATGGCATTGAAGTTTGTCAACGCATTAAAGCTATGCCCAAATGGGAAGCTCTGCCGATCGTTATGGTGACAGCCCTGACAACCAAAACGGAGCTCGCAAGATGTTTGACGGCTGGGGCGGATGACTTTATCAGCAAGCCCGTGAATCGCTTGGAGTTAACTGCAAGGGTGCGATCGATGTTACGCATCTATGGACAATATCAGCAATTAGTAACCTTCAATGCCCGATTAGAAGCAACGGTGCAACAGCGAACCGCCGAGTTGCAAACCATGATTTTTCAGGATGCGCTCACAATGCTACCCAGTCGGACTTTCTTACTTCAGAAGTTGGCTGAGATTTTACAAGCTGGGGAATCCTCGTTTGCGGTGGTTTATCTAGACTGCGATCGGTTCAAACTGGTGAATGGTTCCTTTGGCTACGCTATTGGCAATCAATTGCTGATCGCTATCACAGAACGGTTACAACATCATCTGCGCCCCGGCGACGTGTTAGCGCGTTTGGGTGAGGATGAGTTTTGCTTTTTGCTGCACCAAGTTGATGATGCGATCGCCCTTGAACCATTTATCCAAGCTATTCTACGGGGCTTTGACACATCGTTTGTGGTTGCCGATTTTGAACTCTTTATGACTGCTTGTATCGGCATTGCTCTAGGCAGTAGTGTTTATCAACAACCGGAAGAACCCTTGCAAGATGCTGATACGGCAATGTACAAAGCTAAACTTCGAGGTAAAGGCTGCTATCAAATCTTCGATCGCCAGATGTCTTTGGCAATGCTAAACCGCCTGACGCTGGAAAATGATTTGCAGCGAGCGCTGGAACATCAAGAGTTTGTCACCTACTACCAGCCGATTGTGAATCTTCAAACCCAAAAGGTTGTTGGATTTGAAGCGCTGGTACGCTGGCAACATCCCGATCGACACATGGTTTTACCAGGAGAATTTATCCCCTGCATGGAGGAAACAGGGCTGATTGTGCCCGTCGGGATGCTGGTGTTGAAGCAGGCGTGTCAGCAACTGCGTGCATGGCATCAACTGGGCTGGACACAGTTAACCATGAGCGTGAACCTTTCTGTGCGGCAATTTACTTGCCCCACCCTCTTGGCTGATATCGATCGGGTTTTGGCAGAAACCGCCGTCAACCCCGCTTACCTGAAACTGGAAATTACCGAAAGTGCGATCGTGGACAATGCTCAGAAGGCGATCGCGCTGACTGAACAATTGCGATCGCGGCAAATTCAGATCAGCATTGATGACTTTGGCACGGGGTATTCTTCCCTGGGTCAATTGCACTGTTTTCCAGTAGATAACCTCAAAATCGATCGCTCTTTTGTCAATCAGATCCAAGCAGGAAATCGCAACTATCAAGTCGTTAACACCATTATTACTCTGAGTAATCAACTCGAACTTGCCGTCATTGCCGAAGGCATTGAAACGACTCAGCAACTTCAGTGCCTCCAACAACTGGGCTGTGAATTTGGACAGGGTTATTTATTTTCTAAACCCCTCGCGGGGGCTGAAATTGAAAAGATTTATCTCAAATAGATTGGGTTTAGCTTTATTCTTGTACGGGTTACAATTATGTCTCAATTCTCTATCTTAATTGTTGATGATGAGCCGGATAACTTTGATGTGATTGAAACCCTGTTATCAGAGCAGGATTATCAATTGCATTATGCTGCCAGCGGGCAAGAAGCGATCGCATCCCTCGATATATTTGATCCGGATCTTATTTTGCTGGATGTGATGATGCCGGGAATAGACGGCATCGAGATTTGTCGGCAAATCAAAGCCATACCAAAATGGCAAGCCGTTCCCATCATTATGGTGACAGCATTAAACAGAAAGTCAGACCTTGCCAACTGTATAACTGCCGGAGCTGACGACTTCATCACTAAACCTGTAAATGCTATTGAAATGCGTGCTCGCGTGCATTCAATGCTCAGAATCAAGAAACAGTATGAGAATATCCAGAACTTATACCACATCCAAGAAAATACCATCAATGTCTTGGAAAACACCCTCAATGAACTGCGTGGCAACTTAGCTTCTAGTTTATCCCACGAACTGAATACGCCCCTCAATGGCATCTTAGGCACGATCGGGTTGCTCAAGGACGATCTCGAAGACATGGATATCGCCGAAATCCATGAGATGTTAGGCTGGGCAGATCAATCGGCCCGTCGCCTAAAAAAATTAACGAAAAAATTCCTGATTTATTTAGAATTAGAACTATCTGCAAGTCGCCAGCAAAAGATCGAATTTACCGGGACTAAATTTTCAGCTTCCGCCATTGAAGCCGCGTTGAAATCTCAGGCTCAGAGCGTCAACCGTAACAACGATATCGTGTTGGCACTTGAGGAAGCGGAGATCGGTCTATCAGAGCGATATCTATCAATGATTGTCTATCAATTAGTTGATAATGCGCTGAAATTCTCATCACCAGAGACAACCATTAAAGTTAGTAGTAAAGTTGTAGGAAAGATGCTGAATTTATCTGTGCATGACTCAGGGCGGGGCATGACAGAAGAGCAAATTGCTAAAATCGGTGCTTTCATGCAGTTTGAGCGCAAGACTTATGAGCAACAGGGCATCGGTATCGGCTTAAAAATTGTCATGAAAATTGTCGAACTGGCAGGAGGAGGGTTCTCAATTACCAGTATCTATCAAAAGGAAACAACGGTACATCTCACTCTGCCGATTGTCTGCAATTAGCAGGAGTTTTTATATCAGATCGATTTTTTATGAGGCGTGCAACGACCCATTAAATTGGTATCATATCGATTCCGGTTGCACAGTCCGTGATTGTTGACTATCGTGCAAGCTACAATTGCAGACTCCGGCGCGATCGCACAAATCTGCACCCGCCACCACTAAAACCGCGCAAATCGCGCCCGCAGTCGCACAGAATCGGGATTTGCGGGTTGGCGCAGTACGATGGGGCGCTTCGCCATTTTAGATTTTAGATTTTAGATTTGCAATCACTGATGACTATCGGCGTAATGTAAAAATCAAAGCATAACCCTTTTATTTGCCACTCCCCTCATGCCTTTGCCACGCCTGTTAACCTTAATTGCTGCTTTCTGCCTCGCCCTGGGGCTGATTATTGGGCTGGTGAGTTCCTTAACAGGACTTTACACTCAAGTTGCGTGGTCTGCGTCTCCGCTACTGGCTAATTTGCTGATTTTAGCAATACTTGTACTTTTGGGTACGCTAATTTTTGCTATTTTTTACTATTTTAAACTGCTACAAAGCCCTCCAAAATCTAAAGGAAAACGGATAATTAAGCCGAAGATTCCTGTTATTAAAAGTGAAGCTGCTGCGGAAAATTTGAAAGCGATTCGGCAACAAGTCGATCGCATTCAAGATGAAGTAGCACGGCAAGCATTGCTGTTGAGAGCGCGAGAAATTGAAGCTAGCATGGCTCGTGGTAGCATTCGGATAGTTGTATTCGGCACCGGTTCTGCGGGCAAAACTTCTGCTGTGAATGCCCTGGTGGGAAGGATGGCGGGACAGGTAGGCGCGCCAATGGGAACTACTGAAGTTGGGGCAACTTATACTCTGAAATTGAAAGGGATCGATCGGGAATTAGCAATTACTGATACCCCAGGCATCTTGGAAGCAGGAGTAGCAGGAACCTACAGAGAAGAGTTGGCAAGGCAGTTGGCTGCGAGTGCAGATTTGATATTATTTGTTTTGGATGGCGATTTGCGAAAATCTGAGTATGAACCGCTGCGGAATTTGGCGGAAATTGGCAAAAGGTCGATCGTGGTTTTTAATAAAGTTGACCTTTATCCTGACAGCGACAAAGATGCTATACTCGATCGCCTGCAAGAGCGAGTTAAGGGTTTGGTAGCAGCAATGGATGTGGTAGCAATTAGCGCCAATCCCCAAAAAGTCGTGTTAGAAGACAGCACAATTTTTCAACCAGACGCGGATATTATGCCATTAATTCGGCGAGTGGCTGCGATTTTGCGAGCGGAAGGAGAAGATTTAATTGCTGATAATATTTTGCTACAATCTCAGCATTTGGGAGACCAAGCTCGCAAATTAATTGACGCTCAAAGACGCAGACAAGCTGATAAAGTAGTAGAGAGATTTCAGTGGATTGGAGCCGGAGTAATTGCAGTAACACCTTTACCAGTTGTAGATTTACTAGCGACAGCAGCAGTTAACGCTCAAATGGTAGTAGAAATTAGCAAAATTTATGGTTGCGAATTAAATATCGATCGCGCTAAAGAATTGGCGTTTTCTCTAGCAAAAACCTTAGCAAGTTTAGGAATAGTTGAAGGTGTAATTCAAGTAGTATCAAGGGCGCTTCAGTTAAGCATAGCCGGGTTTGTACTTGGCAAGGCAATTCAAGCAGTCAGCGCCGCTTATTTAACTAGAATTGCCGGGAAAAGTTTTATTGAATATTTTCGTCATGATCAAGATTGGGGCGACGGTGGTATTGCGGAAGTAGTGCAAAGGCAGTTTCAATTAAATCGGAAAGATGAGTTTGTTAAAGCTTTTGTCAAAGATGCGATCGCGCGTGTTGTCGAACCTCTGAATCTTTATCAGCAGTCAGGAGAATCAGAACTAGAAATGGCCGCAGAATTAGAATCAGAAATGAAACCGGAACTCTTGTATCAGTCTCAGGAATACGAAGATTGGGAAACTTATAGTAACAAACGAAATGATGAGTGGTAATTGGGAATTGGGGATTGGGGATTGGGCATGGGGCATGGGGCATGGGG
>NZ_NXIB02000269.1 GCF_002412335.2 Tychonema bourrellyi FEM_GT703 | reverse complement strand
GCATGGGGCATGGGGTATGGGGCATGGGTAATTAGTTATTCACACTCTTCTAATAATCAATAACCAATAACCCTTCGACTACGCTCAGGGAACAGCCAATAACAAATAACCAATAACAAATAACCAATAATAAATAACCAATAACAAATAACCGTAAAATATTAATTTCTACAAGCGAAAAGAGAAAATGTTTCTATTTGATAGCCCTGAGTCTAAATCAAACGAAAATAGCTGGAGTCGCAAATTAGATAAATTTGTGAAAGCTAATCAACATGAATTGGCTGCTTTGGCTTGGGGGCTATTTCTGGAAAGGGGTGAGGAAAGTGAGGAGATTTTGGGCATTGATATTGCCGAAACACCACGTTTTGTGTATTGTAAAAAAGAGGCAGTTGAGGAATTGAACCGTAAAGTTAAAAGTCATATTCAGGAAATTTTAGGTGTGTTGAATGCTCACAAGCCTGAGAAGGAAGTGGCGATTGTGGCGATCGGCGCAGGTCAAATTAAGTTGATTCTATTTGAACCTAAGCCGGAACCTCCTATTTGTTTTGAGGAAGCTGCGACGGATGTCGATACATTGCTGGCTAGGCTGGAACAGCAGATGGTTGAATATATGAAAGGATAAGATTACTCGGCGATTGAAATCGCTAAATCAGGACACGGCAGTGCCCAATGGTGTCAACTTAAGCTTGAAACCATTGGTATCTCTTGTTTTTACCTAAGTCTAGATCCCCCTAAATCCCCCTTAAGAAGGGGGACTTTGAAAAGACTCCTGTCCCCCCCTTCTTAAGGGGGGCTAGGGGGGATCTAGATTTAATAGTCAAACAACAGTCTCTGATTGGGTTTGACCTTAAGTTGACAGGTATGGGAACTGCCGTGTCCTAATTTCGGCTACTATCCCGCCACGGCTGACAACTGCTGACTCAATGCTGATTTCAACAGTTCCACTTTATCAGTTTGCTCCCAAGGCAACTCTAAATCAGTGCGTCCGAAGTGACCGTAAGCTGCCACGTCTTGATAGAAACGACCGCCTCTTTCCGCAGGTAAATTCTGCAAATTGAATGCTTGAATAATCCCCGCTGGACGCAGTTCAAACAACTGCTTCACAACTTCCAAAAGGCGATCGTCATCAACTTTTCCAGTGCCAAAAGTTTCGATCATCATACTAACTGGCCGCGCAACGCCGATCGCATAACTCAACTGCACTTCACACTTTTCGGCCAAACCAGCAGCCACGATATTTTTAGCAACGTAGCGACAAGCATAAGCCGCACTGCGGTCTACCTTTGTGGGGTCCTTCCCAGAAAAAGCACCGCCGCCGTGACGGGAATAACCGCCGTAGGTATCCACAATAATTTTGCGCCCCGTCAAACCCGAATCCCCTTGAGGCCCGCCGATCACAAATTTGCCAGTGGGGTTGACAAGGAAGCGAGTTTCTGCATCGGGTTTGATGGCAATATCAGCAAACACGGGTTCGACGACAGCAGTCCAAAGGTCTTCTTTAATTTTGGCTTGAACTGCGGCAGTATCAACGATGTCCCCGATCGCCTCAGTGTGCTGCGTAGAAATTAAGATGGTATCAATCCCAACAGGTTTGCCGTCTTCGTAAACCACGGTAACTTGGCTTTTGCCATCGGGACGTAGATAAGGCAATTGACCAGTTTTTCTGACTGCTGCCAATTGGCGGCAAATCCGGTGCGCTAAACTAATCGGTAGTGGCATCAATTCCGGCGTTTCGTTGCAAGCAAAGCCGAACATCAAGCCTTGATCGCCGGCTCCAATAGCATCCAATTCCTCTTCACTAGATTGTTCCCGACTTTCGTGGGCTGTATTCACCCCTTGAGCAATATCGGGTGACTGTGTGTCAAGAGCTACCAACACTGAGCAACTATTGGCAGAAAAGCCGTTATCAGCGTGGATGTAGCCAATATCGGCTATTTTTTTCCGCGCTAGTTCTATGTAATTTACCTGAGCTTTCGTGGTGATTTCTCCCGTCAGCAGCATCAAGCCCGTGTTGACTACAACTTCGGCGGCGACGCGACTTTTAGGGTCTTCGGTCAGTAAGGCATCTAAGATCGTATCTGAGATTTGATCGCAGATTTTATCGGGATGGCCTTCGGTAACAGATTCAGAGGTGAACAGGTAGTGGCGTGACAATGATTCTTTCTCCTTGTGATGGGGGTTCTCGCCAGAGCGACACGGGCGACAGTTGACTGATTTTTCAGGTAGAGGCGCAAAACCATCGGGTCTCGTCGATCGCCGAAAAATGTGTGTCAGTCTAGTCTAACTGAAGCAGGGTTTACTCTTGCGTAAAGTCACCCCACTATAGCAAATTCATACTCCAAGCTCGATCGATAAATGGGATTCTTTAAAAATTTATCTTCAAATATCTCTGATATTTTGGAAGATAGCCCCATTATCCGAACCCCGCGATCGTCTTGATTTGCATCTTAGATGATACGGAGGACACGGCAATGCCCATAGGTGTCAACTTAAGCTCAAACTTATTCAGAGACTGCTGTTTGACGATTAAGGCCAGATCCCCAAGCTTCGGGAAGAGTTCGAGTATCGATCGCTCGGACGATCAATACTAAATAGGGTTTGGTGAATAATCGATCGCATATTGCGTCGCGAAAGGTTTTCGATCGCG
>NZ_NXIB02000268.1 GCF_002412335.2 Tychonema bourrellyi FEM_GT703 | reverse complement strand
ATGCCCCATGCCCCATGCCCAATAACTATTGACTAATGGCAACTTCAATCCGCCGATTGCGCTGGCGATTGGCATCCGAACCATTATCCACCGAAGGGCGACTTTCTCCATAGCCGATCGCCACCCAATGATACTTCTGACCAAGCACATTAGACAAATAGTTCGCCACAGCCTGAGCTCGCGCAAAAGACAAATTGCGATTATCCGCCACTTCTCCCACATTATCAGTGTGACCCGCAACCCGTACAGTCGCGCCCTCATAATTTCGCAAATCCGCTACCAAATTGTCCAAAATCGCATTAGTTCCCGCGCGCAAGGAAATACTGCCAGTATCAAACAACACATCGCTAGGCAAAGTCACCATCAGCGCATCCCCTGCAAACACAGGATTATTCTCACTTTGTGGCGCGGTAGTTGCAGGCTGTGGAGTCGGAGTGCCGCCAATGGCGGGTAAAGCCGGAGTAGGAGTTGTGGTTGTTTCCGGCGATGCCAATTCCCGCGACATCAACTGTAAACGCTTTTCCAAAGTTTCTGTCGGGCGACTGCTACCTAACTGACTTTCCAAAGCCGCCGTGCGCCCAATTAGGGCGTTCAACTCTCCCTGCAACTGTCTCAAATCTGACTGCAATTTCTGTTTGACGGCGGGATTGATTTGCGATTGCGGACTCGGCGTAGTTTTTGGTGTCTGTAGCAGCGGAATTGGCGTTACTGGCGTGCGTTTCGTGGCTGGGGTCGAATTTTGGGTCAGACGCAGCAATCTCTCGGCTAGTGGCATTTGGGTGGCGGTAGAGGGGTAAATTTGGGCGATCGTCATCCCCAAAACCCAAGCAAAACCACTGCCTACCCCCAGCAGCAACAGTCGAAAAATCAGCGATAGTAGGAAAACACCTTTTCCCCGCGACTTGGGGACGCGAGTTGGGGGAATTGCAGGTTTTTGATTAAAAGATGCCGTCACGGTTTCTGCCTCTGGCGTGCATTTACCATATTACTTTCGATACTATCATTCGATTTTAGATTTTAGATTTTCGATTGCAGAGTTTGTAGCCCCCTGCGTGCAAATCCTGAATCTGTTAGATAATGCAATATAACTTCTGGACAAACCCCGATGAATGACCCCTTAAATAGCCCTTATCCAGTGCCTTGGGAATGGATCACCGCCACTCATGCTAAAGTTAGCTCGACTATGGGGAGTGGCCTCCGCTACTATCGTAGTCCTTCCCTAGTTTCGACTAATGGTCAATACGCGGCTTATAGTCGAATTGAGTTGCAAGTGCAGCCGGAATTCTCCCAGTGTCGGGTTAGTAGTGTGATGTTTGTGGAAAATCTCAAAACCGGGGAACTGCAAACCGTGGCGGCTGCTTCACCCTTGGCTGAAAGCGGGTTTTATGCTACTGACGAAACAGATATGTCTGGGACGATCGCCATTTTAGTACCTGTTGCTTGGAATCAAACGGGTTCCCGCGTTCTGGCCCGCGAATTTGAAGCACTTTTCAATTCTTCGGATATGTCTGACTACGCTGTCATCTGGGACAAAAATGAGAATTATACTTATACTGTTGCTCCGGCTCGCAGTCTTTATACTCATGCTGTATTGTTGGGTTGGAGTCAAGTTTGTCCGGGACAGGTTTTGTTCCGCGCTGGCAATTTAGGCGATCGAACTTGGCCTCTTTGTGCAGTCGATACCAACGGCGAAACAGTAGTTGTCAACGACGATCAACCTCTGGTTTTCGGCACTCAAGGCAGCACTGACTGGATCGAACCTAAAACTCGTTTTTAGATATTATTTTATGGCGGTCTTCTTTTATATTACCCAAAATTATCCTCATGTCAGCTAGTAGGGTGCGTCAGCCTTGTACGGGCGAATGGCCATTCGCCCCTACTGAAACGGAAAACCTTGTACGGGCGAATGGCCATTCGCCCCTACGCACCGACAGCCATTCGCCCCTACGCACCGACAGCCAGGAGTTTAAATGCCGAACAGCTTACCAGCCCAAGCAAATCCCAGCAACCATAGGAGATACATTATGTCGGAAATTCCAGCAGAACAAACACCAACAAATTTGCCAACTCCAGAAACAACTACCGAAAGCTCTATTTCTGCGGTGGACAACGTGAAAAATACTTTGGGAAACATCTTAAATAGTTGGAAATTGAAAGTAGGATTAGCAGTTGCTGTAGTGTTTGCAGTGTTGCTATTGGCTTTCTACTGGCAGCATATCATTGCAGTTGTAGGTATGAAAAGTTGGTCGGCGCGATCGGGTGCTAAGCCGATCGAATGTATGGTAAGAGATACTAATAACGACGAGTATGTCAGTTGCAGCGCCCTTCTCGATCAACAGATTGTCCCGCTTGAGTGCAGTTCGAGTTTGTTCAACATCGGCTGTCGAGTCAATTACGGAACCGCGGCCCCAAATCCGAGAAAAATCAACCCTAGATAGAGCACCTGCGGGTTATAGCTGATTGTTGAACGAATAGATTGTAGGTTGGGCCCGTGGAACGAAACCCAACCTGGACGAGGCTTTGTTGGGTTTCACTTCGTTCTACCCAACCTACATAGATTTGTTGCGTTTTAGTCTTAACTGAACGGTATTGGTTGATATAGCAATCCTAAATGAGTCGTAAAGATTTTTACCCCACCCCAACCCTCCCCTTACTAAGGGGAGGGGGT
>NZ_NXIB02000267.1 GCF_002412335.2 Tychonema bourrellyi FEM_GT703 | reverse complement strand
GGGAGAAGGAGAGGGGGAGAAGGGGAATCGGAGGGATGACTGAAAAGCTTAAAAAATCATCGTTCTGGGTTCCCGCGATCGCCCCATCTCCCCCTCTCCCCCAGGGCTGTTTCATTCTCAGGTAAATCATCGTTTTGTAAGCGTTCCACGGGGGCCGCACGCCCGTTATGAATAAAAGAAACAGTTTCGATCGCCCAAAAGTTGCGATCGATCAGATATATTATCCCTGTGTCCCGATAGTCAGACCGACAAGTCAATGGTGCTTAGAAGAGCCTGATGAGAGAGCGTGGTTGTGGGCATGATGATTATGACATTGGTAAAGGGGTAATTCCCTATCCCGTTTAGGAGAATATAACATCAGATATGCCCACTGATTGGGACACCTAAAAATTCGATCGCCAAAAGGAGTCATCCAATGATGCGACCTAAGACCAACAAACCTGTTGGGGGTGAAATGTCCAATTTCACACAGATTAACCCGAACGCCGCAGGCATAGATATCGGCTTGGCGTGAACATTGGGTGTGTGTCCCACCGGACAGAATGCCACCCGATAATGAAACAGCCCTGCCTCTTCCCCTCTCCTACTTCTGACCTATGACCTACGACCCCCGTTTTGACCGCTATAGATCGCCGAACTCGAAACGTTCAAAACAGCCGGACGATCGCACTCGATCGCCTAAACCTACAAAAAGCCCTGTTTCTGGCAACCCTAGCAGGCAGCCTCGGTGGCCGATGGAACGTTTAAAACGGAGCAAGTTTCGCTTGTGGGTGGTGTGGGCGGTGTTGATGTTTTCTGGGCTGGGGCTAGCGGTGAATTTGTTTTATTTGCAGGTGACACGGGCCTCGGCGCTGCAAAAACAGGCCCAGCAACAGCAAACTCTCAAAACTAAGCCGTTTGTGCCGAGACGCCCGATTATTGACCGCAGTGGGAATGTTTTGGCGATCGACCGACAGGTGTACACGCTCTACGCTCACCCGAAGTTATTCAAGCACACGAAGGCCCAAATCGCGGCCTCATTGGCTCCGATGTTGCCCATCAAGGCTAGCGCAGGTAATACGGCGGAAACTGAATTGTTGCAAAAGTTCAATCTGGCTGAGAGTGGTATTACGATCGCCGATTCCTTAGCTCAAGAAGTGGCCGATCGAGTTTCTCGGATGTTAATTAAAAATAGTCCGGTTGATGGCTTGGAATTGGTGCGACAACAGCAGCGTTTTTATCCGCAGCAGGAATTGGTGGCGGATGTCCTGGGTTATGTGGATGGGGAACGGAAGGGGCAAGCGGGGGTAGAATACAGTCAGCAGAATTTACTGGAGCGATCGATGCCGTCGATTCAATTTACCAAATCGATCAATGGGAATTGGCTTCCCGATCGACTGGCGGCCGGTTTTGTTCAGTTTGATGACTTGAAATTGCAATTGACGATCGACAGTCGTTTGCAGCGGGCGGCTCGAATTGCTCTGAAGGACAAAATGAAAGAACACGGGGCGAAACGGGGCACAGTGATTGTGATGGATGCCCGTAATGGAGAGTTGCTGTCGATGGTGGCGGAACCTTCTTATGACCCAAATAAGTATTTTGATTTTGGTTTGGAACGTTATAAAAATTGGGCTGTAACTGATGTTTACGAGCCTGGTTCGACTTTTAAAGCAATCAATGTGGCGATCGCCCTAGAAGCTGGTGTCGTCAAACCTGATACTGTGTTTAACGACGAAGGTCGGATTTACATGAATCCCTGGACTATCCAAAATTCTGACTATCAACAAGCAGGAGCGCGGGGGCCTTCGACTGTTACTAAGATTTTGAAAAATTCTAGTAATGTGGGGATGGTTCATGTAATGAGTAAAATGAAGTCTTCTGTTTACTATCAAGCTTTGGAAAAACTAGGATTGGGGCAAAGTGCGGGAACAGATTTGCCTTTTGAAGTAACCAGTCAGCTCAAAAATCGAGAGCAATTTATTAATTCTCCGGTGGAAGTTGCTACCACGGCTTTTGGGCAGGGTTTTTCGATTACTCCGATTCAATTGGTACAGCTTAATGGCGCTTTGGCAAATGGTGGCAAGTTGGTAACTCCTCATGTTGTGCGGGGGCTTTTCAATCGGGAAGGTGAGGCTTATTGGAAGCTTCCAAGAAGTGTAGGGAAGCAAGTTTTTTCGCCAGAAACTACGAAGCAAGTTTTAGAAATGATGGAAAGCGTGGTTGATGGCGGTACGGGGAAGGCTGCACAGATTTCGGGCTATCGGATTGCGGGAAAAACTGGTACGGCTCAAAAGGCTAGTGTTGGTGGTTATTCTAAGGCAATTATTACTAGCTTTGTGGGGATTATGCCTGTGGAGGCTCCTCGGTATGTGGTTTTGGCGGTGGTTGATGAGCCGAAGGGGGGTTCGGGGGGGACTGTGGCGGCGCCGATTGTGGAGTCGGTGATGGAGGCGCTGATTAGTATTGAGAAGATTCCTCCAGGTAAGAATTTGTAGGGATAAGCTGTTCTCCATTGGTGTCAACTTAAGGTCAAACCCAGTCAGAGACTTCTGTTTGACTATTAAATCTAGATCCCCCCTAGCCCCCCTTAAGAAGGGGGGGACAAGACTCTTCTCAAAGTCCCCCTTCTTAAGGGGGATTTAGGGGGATCTAGACTCAGGCAAAAACCAGATTTCCCAAGGCTTTCAGGCTTAAGTTGACACCAATGGGCA
>NZ_NXIB02000266.1 GCF_002412335.2 Tychonema bourrellyi FEM_GT703 | reverse complement strand
TCAGCAAATAGCCCAGCCTCACTGGTTTACTCTTTCGACAATTAATCCACCCTGCCTAACCCCCCTTAAGAAGGGGGGGACAAGAACTTTCTCAAAGTCCCCCTTCTTAAGGGGGATTTAGGGGGATCTATACTCAGGTAAAAGCGAGATTTATCAAGGTTTTTAGCCTTAAGTTGACACCAATGGGCAGTGCCGTTTCCCTACCCAGAATCATTGTAGGGAAATGGGTGTGCGGTGTCCTGATGGCCAAATATTCTAAGAAATCACCTTATGTGCTAATTGAACTTTCCGTAAAGCAATTTTTCTACTCTCAAAAAGTTTCACGACTCCTATTTCTATGGTGTCGATAACCTCGGCATCGCAGTAGGAGAGAAGATCTTCAGAGGCAATACGATCGGCAAAAAATTCGTGCGCTTTGTTCAAAAAGTTGCCAGTTTCGGCAAAGCCAATAGATTTGATAATAAACGTAGAAACCGGGGAGTTTTTAATATCATAAGGAGATTCTTGATTGCGGCCTATTTCTAACAAAGCTAAAACTTGTTCTTGTAACTGATTTTCCAGAGGATAGAGGATATGTATGTTGGGCAAGTAGTCTTCCAAGGCTGAGGTTGTGACTCCAGGTGCGCGCAATTCTCCCATCATAGTTGAAAGCGGAATGTCGCGCCCCAAACGGTAGGAAAGGGCTTCCAAAATAGCGATGGTAATCAGCTTTACTCCTAAATAAAGCTTGGCTACTTCGATATTGTTTCTAGTTCGGGAAATCATGTCAGCGTAGGTTTCATCGTCTGGATATCCCATAAACTGCTGAAAAACCAGTTCAGGTTTGAGGAAATTCAAAAAACCTTCCATTTTTTGCAGAGATTTGCGATATCCACCAACGGTATAGGAATTGAAGTTGCTCAATTCGTGGTTGGTTTCGGGCATCAAATTCCAAGTATTATCTAAGAAGTTGGAGGAATTTGGAGAGGCAAAATTCTCCACGTCCCGATTTGCTAATCTGACCGATCGCTTGACAATTTCGCAGAGTTCTGGATCGGTAAATCCCAAATTGAAATCGCGATTGGTATTTATCAAACGCTGGTGCAAAAGTTCGATCGCGCTTAAACCATTAGCTGAGACTTCACGAAAAGGAATGGTAGCTTCAATGCAGGCTGTGATCTGAACGATCGCACTAGGGGGCAAAAAAGGTTCTAGACATTTCCCTGCAATAACAGCACTCAAAAATTCGTTTTGACCAGCAAACGGAGAGAGAGTTTGACCGGGAATAAACCCAAATAGTGTTGCCACAAGCTGATATATGGCATCCTTGGGGAGTTCGGCTTCGTCTCTAATCACTAACTCCGATCGCACCTCCTTGACAAAAGGACAAAGGGCGCTAATGATATTAAAATTTACTTCATCGACTTGCACGTACACAAGGTCGTGAAACAGGGCGGCCAATACTTCGATCGGATCGACAGACCCCCCGACCTCAAAAATGTGTTCCGACGTATGAAAATAGCGCCAAGGCCCCCTCATGGTTTGAATAATGAGCTCGGCTATCTCCTCGAATTTCGGAATGTCTACTCGACCTCCCAATTGTTCGATCGATCTAACTAAGCAATCCAAGCACCGTTTCTGTTCTTCAAAAAGCTCCATTTACGCACCTCCCGTGCATTCCCTGATTCCCCCACTTGATTGAATGGTATCAAAACGCGCTGCGATCGTGCCATGATTCGTCACTCAAAAATTTCAAATTCCAGAGAGAGGGGAAAGGGGAAGAGGAAGAGAGAGGGGGAGAGGGAGATAGGGGGAGAGAGGGAAATGAAAACTTTCACATTTGTGGCGATTTCGATAACTTAGGCGATCGGTATCTTAAATTACAGTATAATAAGTTTTATTCCCATAGTTACTATCTTCAAAAAACCCGGAGTTTGAACCTGCTCAAAATCCACTAAAAAATCAATTTTCTGCTTTTAGATAGATGCAAAAACTCGATCGCTCGCTGCAATATTAACTAGGAACTTAACTATTTGGGAGAAGTGCGTGAAATTCGTTTCCGACCCGCCAATTTCGGTCAAAGTCCGCAAGATGAACGAGCGGGTGCGGTGGCAAGAAAAGTCCATTGTCGATCGCGCGATCGACCAAACTAAGATTATTTTGGACGATAGAGTTCCAGACAATCCAGAGTTTTCGTTCCTAGTCGTAGGCGACAGTGGCACGGGGAACCACCGGGGCCACAACCCCCAGCGCCAAGTTGCTGAACTGATGCTGCGTGAACGCCAAAGTTGCCGTTTCGCCCTGCACACAGGTGATGTAGTTTATCTCGTCGGTTCCAGCGAATATTATTTGCAAAACTTCATTCGCCCTTACCGAGAGTTTCTCGTTGGTGGCGATGCGCCGTCTCGGATTGCCTACGATCGCATGATATTCAATTTTCCCTTTCTGCCGGTACCAGGAAATCACGACTATTACGATTTGCCAATTTTCTACGGCATTCTCTCAGTGACCGCACAGCCACTGCGCCGCCTGTTAGGAGCGAAATTGGATCTGGATGTGGGCTGGCACGGTTCCGATCGCGGCAATGCCTATGCTAAAGCCTTTCTGGACTACCTGCAAGCTCACAAATTGCCAGGAGAGCTCGATCGCCACCTAGACACCCACTACACGGCTCACACCAGCACCGGCCGCTGTCTCCGCTACCAACCAGGAAGCTTTACGCGCCTACCCAACCGTTACTACAGTTTTCGCAGCGGCGGGATAGACTTTTTTGCTCTCGATTCCAACCCACATTCCGCACCCCCAACTGGCACATACGCGGATTGAGGGGGTAAAAGTGA
>NZ_NXIB02000265.1 GCF_002412335.2 Tychonema bourrellyi FEM_GT703 | reverse complement strand
CCCTCTCCCCTTCTCCCCCTCTCCATCTCTAATACCATAGGCAATCTAGATGCAACACAGCTTAGCAGGCTGGGTTTGCATACAATTAATTCCCGACTTTATTTTTAACTCTATTCGTCCACTTCTGATTTCTTATGCTATTCTTGTAACTGTGCATAACCGGAATGATACTCAGAACGCAGGTTCTTCTGGTAATGCTGCCAATTGGTAGCACACAAATCTTCATACTGAATCTTTGATTTAGATGAAGTGCGTTCAAATATAAACCATTTAGTAAAAACTGGAGGTGATGCTCATGATAGAAAGTAGTAAACGCATGGGTCATCAGATTGGAAACTACCGGCTGTGCGCCGGGGCCGCTCACTAGCAGTCAGCCGTCGTTCCCAATCGGAAGCGACTTTCCTCGGAAACCAGGCTCAGCTAGGGAATCTCCCGGCAGTCAGGTTCTAATCTGAAGATCCGCTAGACCGCTCTCACCCCAAATAGTGTTACAGTTTGAGTGTTAAAACTTGAGCCAAAATACTACTGGTGAGAGCGGATAGTTTTTGGTCTGTATTTCAAATAAACAAAAAAATTATGGCTTCACTACTAAGCGATACTGAAATTCAAAAGCGCTTCAGTCAATTGTCAGGCTGGACGGTTGAAGGCAATCAACTGCGTTGTACCTGGGAATTTAAAGATTTTATAGCAGCGATCGCATGGGTGAATAAGTTGGTCGAACCATCAGAAGCCGCCGCACATCATCCAGATATAGAAATTTCCTATAATAAAGTAACAGTTAACTTGACAACTCACGATGCAGGAGGCTTAACTGAGAAAGACTTTGCCCTAGCTCAACAAATTTCTCAGCTAGATTAAAAGGGTGATCGTTGACCAGAAAGCAGGCGGTGCATCTAGTGACAGTCCTAAGAGCAGAAATTTCGCCCACAAAACATAGACTCTGGGTGAGAATCGGGCGTGAGAAAGTCCAGATGCAAAAAGTCCAATGTACAAAAGGCTATGCGCCATCCTCAGACCATGATCGTATTTGAAAAGCCAGAACTCTTGAACGAATCTGCTCAAAGAACAGAGCTGATAGAACAGCTTCTGGATATTGGCGCAGCTCTGTCGAGCGCCCAAGATTTAGGCGATTTATTAAACTTAATTTTATCCAAAAGTCGGGAAATTACTTATAGCGATGCGGGCAGTGTTTATCTAGTAGATCACAGTGACGAAACATCTAAACTGTTGTTTAAGGTGGCCCAAAACGCTTCTAAACCCGAACTGTCATTTAGGGAATTTGCCCTACCGCTGACAGATAAAAGCTTGGCGGGCTACGTGGCAATTACAGGTCAAGGTTTGAACCTGTCGGATGCTTACGACTTGCCGTCGGGAGTGCCATACCAGCTAGATACCAGTTTTGACAGAGATATCAATTACCGAACTTGTTCTGTCATGGTGCTACCAATGGAAAACCGACAGGGCGAAACAATTGGTGTACTACAACTGATCAACCGCAAAACAAAGGCAGAAACGATGCTGACTGCGGAAAATGCCTGGGAATCGACGCAGCATTATTCAGAGTGGGAAGAAAGGATAGTTCGATCGCTCGCTTCTCAAGCCGCAATCTCGATCGAGCGCAATCAACTCCAAGAAAGCATAGAACACTTGTTTGAGGGCTTCGTCAAGGCATCGGTGCAAGTCATAGAAGCCAGAGACCCCTGTACCTACGGCCACTCAGAGCGAGTAGCAGCCCTCACCGTCCGCCTGTCAGAAGAAGTCAACACCACTAGCAGTGGATGGCTGCGCCCTATCTACTTCAATACTCGCCAAATTCAAGAAATTCGCTACGCCGCCCTGCTGCACGATTTTGGCAAAATTGGAGTTCCAGAAGCAATTTTAACCAAGCAGAAAAAGCTCTACCCCTCACAGCTAGAAATCATTCGCCACCGTTTTGCCTTAGCTCAGCGGACAATGGAAATGGAATGCGTCCAGTCTAAATATAAATATTTGCTTGAGCATTCGGCTTACCGAAAACATCCTACTCAAGAACTAGGATGTGCTCAATGTCAGGAAATTGAACAGCTAGACACTAAGCTAGCAGAGACAAAAACCAGATTGGCAGAATACTGGGAAGTGCTGCTGAAGGCCAACGAGCCTCACATTTTGACAGAAGAACCCATAGCTCAACTGCGAGAACTTTCCCGACAAACTTACAGAGATCTAGACGGCGCAACTAAACCCCTGCTCACCCAAGAAGAAATCTTACAATTGATGGTGTCAAGGGGCAGCCTGACACTGGAAGAACGAGCAGTTATAGAGTCTCACGTAACTCAGACCTATGAGTTTCTGAAACAAATTCCTTGGACAAAAGATTTAAAAAATGTTCCCGACATTGCCTACGGACACCATGAAAAGTTAGACGGTACTGGTTATCCGCAAGGTCTAAAGCAGTCAGAAATTCCAATTCAAGCTCAAATGATGACGATCGCAGATATTTATGATGCTCTGACAGCGGGCGATCGCCCTTACAAACGGGCTCTGCGTATAGATGCTGCCATAAAAATTTTACGACAAGAAGCTGCTCACAACAAAATCAATAGCGATTTGTTAGAACTGTTCGAGCACCGCCAAGTCTTCGGCGTCCTCGGACACCATTTGGATGTTCATCAAGTCGAATTGGTCTAGACGATTTGGGCAAGCAGTGCTAAAAAGTAAATATACTAGCTGTTGCTTGCTGAAATTTTCAGCGCGGAAAAGACACGGCTTGGCTGTAAGGACAGGGCGCCGTGCCCATAGGTGTCAACTTAAGCCTAAAAGCCTTGGTATCTCTAGTTCATAGCC
>NZ_NXIB02000264.1 GCF_002412335.2 Tychonema bourrellyi FEM_GT703 | reverse complement strand
GCCCCATGCCCCATGCCCTCTAATCAACTTTTGCGGCTAATCAAATTAATGCGATCGCTCAATTGACGCAGAGTTTGGGACAAATTCGGGTCAGTGTTCCGCAACTGAGCAATTTTGTCGCAACTATAAAGCACAGTCGTGTGGTCTTTTCCGCCAAAAACCTCACCAACTTTCGGCAAACTCAAATCAGTGTGCTGCCGGATTAAATACATCCCAATTTGACGGGCAAAGCTAATTTCTCGCTTGCGGGAAGAGCTTTTCAAATCTTCAACAGAAACATCAAAAGCCTCTGCGACTACTGCGATTACTGCATCGGGTGTAGCTTTTACGGTTTCTGTTTGTGGGTTTAAAACCGGGGAGATATTCTCCACTGTCATGGGCAAACCGGTAATTGAAAGATAGGCTACGGCTCGAATTAAAGCTCCTTCTAGTTCGCGAACATTGGAAGTGTAGCTAGAGGCAATATATTCAATGACATCTCGCGGCAACCGTATATTTTCATATTCAGATTTTTTCTGCAAAATTGCCATGCGTGTTTCCAAGTCTGGCAACTGAATATCGGCAATTAATCCCATCGAAAATCGCGAACATAAACGCTCTTGCAGGCGGGGAATTTGTTGCGGTGGGCGATCGCTCGCTAAAACTACTTGATTTCCGGCTTCATGCAAAGTATTGAAAGTGTGAAAAAATTCTTCTTGAGTATATTCTTTGCCTTCGATAAATTGAATATCATCTACTAATAAAACATCGGCTGCTCGATAATGATCGCGGAAAGTTTGCATACTATCTTTGCGAATGGCGGCAATTAAATCGTTGGTAAATTTCTCGGTAGAAACGTAGAAAATCTTGGCGTTGGGGTCAATCTCTAGGCGATAATGACCGATCGCCTGCATCAGATGAGTTTTGCCCAAACCGACGCCACCGCACAAAAATAGGGGATTGAATTCTCGGCCCGGAGATTCGGCTACCGCTAAGGAAGCTGCGTGAGCCATGCGGTTGTTGGAACCGACAACAAAACGGGAAAAGACGTATTTGGGGTTGAGATTGGCTGGTTTGGGGGGATGCAGCGAGTGGCTTTCGACATCGGCGATCGGAGATGGCCAAATCAGTCCTTGATCCCCGTTGCTGGCGGTTTCATCTCCGCCAGTAATTGTCAAGTAAATTTCTACGGGATAGCCGAGAATTTCGTAAACTGCATCGGCGATGATTTTGACGTAATATTTCTGCAACCAATTGCGAGCAAAGGGATTGGGGGCGCTGACAATCAAACAGTTATTTTCCAGTTGTTCGGCTCTGGCTGTTTTGATCCAAGTCTCAAAACTAGGTCTGCTCAGTTGTACCTGGAGACGTTCAAGTATCTGATTCCACAGACTTTCGAGGGAAATGTCCACGCTCTACCTCTGCCACTAGGCATTCAAAGAGATTAATTCTACAGTCTAGAGAATTCAGTCCTCAGATGCTAAAGTTTAAGGGAGTCTGCCGATCGCCCCAAAATTCTGTAGCCCGTTGGTGGCTCCCAGGCATCGGGAATCAGCTAGGTAAATATTTTGATTAGGCTCGAAAGCCTAAAAAATTCGTGATGAAGAGTTCTACTGGCAAATTTTGGAAGCAACCAGCAATCTACATATTACTGCTGGTGACGGGAGCTGGGGCCGCCATGTTGGGCGATCGTCTGACGGCTTCCCGATTACCTGCAAATTCTGGCGAACCACAAAGGACGCTGGAACCGAAATTGCAACTACCTCTGAATGCTAAGCCTCAAGCTAGCAAAGGATTGCCACCGAATTCTGTTTCGGGGAATCGAGCTAATGTGAATTTTATTGTAGCAGCGGTGGAAAAAGTGGGGCCGGCAGTGGTTCGGATTGATGCTTCGCGCGCGGTGAAACCGGGAAGTAGAGGGCTGTCGCCGGAAGATTTTTTTGGTCGTGGCCAGGGTGGGGTGGAACGGGGTACTGGTTCGGGTTTTGTGATCGGTGCTGATGGGGTGATTCTGACTAATGCTCACGTTGTAGAGGGGGCTGATACTACAGTGTCTGTCACTCTCAGGGATGGCCGCAGCTTTACCGGGCGGGTGTTGGGGGCGGATAAGGTGACGGATGTGGCTGTGGTGAAGATTGATGCGACTAATGTTCCTGTGGTGACGATCGGCAATTCAGATAAGCTGCTGTCTGGGGAATGGGCGATCGCGATCGGCAATCCTTTGGGTTTGGACAATTCGGTGACAGCGGGGATCATTAGCGCTACGGGGCGATCGAGCAGTGATGTAGGCGTACCCGACAAGCGAGTCGGTTTTATTCAAACAGATGCGGCGATCAATCCAGGAAATTCGGGTGGCCCGTTGCTGAATTCTACCGGACAAGTTATCGGGATGAATACGGCGATTATTCAAGGTGCTCAAGGATTGGGGTTTGCGATTCCGATTAAGACGGCGCAACAAGTTGCTCAGGAACTGATTTCGACGGGGAAAGTCGAACACGCTTATTTGGGAATTGAAATGGCGACGCTAACTCCTGATGTTAAGGAGCAAATTAATAAAAATGGTAACAGTAGTCTTCGAGTTACAGTCGATCGGGGTGTAGCAATTGTCAGTGTTGTTCCTGCTTCTCCGGCTGCGGCATCTGGTTTGCGGGCTGGGGATGTGATTCAAAAGATCAATAATCAGCCGATTATTCAGTCGGAAGCTGTTCAGGAATTTGTGCAAAATGCTAGGGTTGGCGGGCTTTTGCAAATGGAGATTAATCGTAATGGGCAAATACTCAATTTGAGTGTGAAACCAGGAAGTTTACCGGTGCAAAAAGTTCGATAATTTTGTTGACTGTTGACTGTTGACTGTTGACTGTTGACTGTTGACTGTTGACTGTT
>NZ_NXIB02000263.1 GCF_002412335.2 Tychonema bourrellyi FEM_GT703 | reverse complement strand
TTTCTCAGGGCTTTCAGGCTTAAGTTGACACCTATGGGCACTGCCGTGTCCCTACAAGAGCTATGTACCTGAAAAGTGCTGTAAGAATCAAAAAAGGGTTCAGATCTATGCCCTAAAAGTCTACGCCGCGCTTGAGCTCTACGCCCCGATCGCCGTAGTGTTTGTGACAGTATACCTCCGAATGTACACTTGCTAAATCAAAATAAGCGTGGGGTTTGTGACAGCGCCCAGTGATAATGATTTCCGTATCGCGGGGCTTGCGTAGCAAAGCTTCCACGATCGGCTCTACCAGCAACAGTTCTAAGTCTACCGTGGGATTGAGTTCATCGAGAATAATTGTTTTATACCAACCGCTGGCGATCGCAGCTTTCGCAATTTCCCAGCCCCGTTCAGCTTCTGTGCAGTCTACCTCCTGCTGTTGCCCCCGCCAAACTATAGCATCCCGGCCGCACCGCTGGTGATCGACTAGCTGCGGGTAACTTTGGCGCAAAGCTGCAATTGCCGCGTCTTCCGTATAACCGGTGCCTCCTTTGAGCCACTGGACGATTAACACCCGGTGAGATTGGTCTAAACTGATGCCCCTGCCGATCGCCTGCAAAGCTTTTCCCAGAGCGCTGGTAGACTTACCTTTGCCAGCACCTGTGTATATTTCAATACCCGTTATATTATGTTCTGCGGCTGCGGGGTGGTAGTGGGGCTTCATTTCTGAATGCAAGTCAGCAATATCGAGCAAAGCTTGGGGGGTAGCCCTCCCTGTGGCGATTACTTCCAAATATTCTGGTTTGTTTTTGAGAGTTTGGACTACTTCATCTACTGGGAGCAAACCCAAGTCCAAAACCGGGTTTAATTCGTCTAGTACCACAACAGAATACAGTTCCGAGGCGATCGCCCCTTTAGCGATATCCCAACCGCGCTGGGCTTCGGTGCGATCGAATCTGGTGATAGCTTCAGGCCCAAAATATTCAGCCCTGCCGGTACGCACTTGGTCAATCAAGTGAGGAAATGCCCGCTGTAAGGCTTCTATAGCACCGTCTTCGTCGTAGGAGCGGCCGGGCCCCTTGAGAAAACGTAGCAGCAGGACTCGCGTGGGGGAGTCAGAATTGATACCCAGCCCGATCGATCGCAGAACCACGCCTAAAGCAGCCTGAGACTTACCCTTGCTAGCGCCATCGTAGACGTGAATCTGACCGGCCGCGCGTTCCGATCGGGATGATGCTGTCCGAATACCAATGCCATTCCTTACCATAATTATCTGTCACTGGATCACCAAAGATCATAAACTATATGTGGATAGATTTTATCCTGCGGTTATATCCCTGTAAATCTTAT
The DNA here is from genome assembly GCF_002412335.2 of Tychonema bourrellyi FEM_GT703. Classification (GTDB taxonomy): domain Bacteria; phylum Cyanobacteriota; class Cyanobacteriia; order Cyanobacteriales; family Microcoleaceae; genus Microcoleus; species Microcoleus bourrellyi. The sequence continues at coordinate 1,649 of NZ_NXIB02000263.1, read as the reverse complement.
GATTGCGAGTGTTTTTCCATTTCGGACTGTTTTGGTTCAAGTTTTAATTTTGTTTTTGGCGATCGCGATCGAATCGTGGTTCCTGCAAAAACTCATTAAACTCGGCCCCAAAACCAGCGTTGAATATACAGCCATCCTCAATCTATGTTGCACCTGTATAGGTTGGTTACTTTTCTTCGGCATTGAAAGCGTGCTGCCAAAAGACCTGCGAGAACAGCTCATAGATTATATGATCTTGGGAGGAGGGCAGGATATTTATAGTGCAATAACTGCGATCGCCGTATTAGTTTTAGCCATAACTTTTTTCGCCAAGTGGCAAGGATTGGAACTGATCCAAAATGTGGCAACTGGCACTAAAAAAGCTTCCAAACCTCAATTCATCGGGCCGCCCACCCTCACCAAGCGTCCTCCCCAAAAGACTTTCCAAGTAACCACTATATTCGGTGCAGTTTTAATCGCCCACACTGTCAGCAATTTCGTGATTTTAACCGTGTTATTTCTGCAAAGCTTCAATTAAAATCTATGATGAAACAATTTTTGGATGTCACGCAGCAACTTACAAAGCTAACCAATAACCTTTGGGAACAAAACAAAAAATTCCAAAAGGCGCTGATTCCGCCTAAAGTTGTCCACTGGAAGACACCTTTACTGATTAGCATATTTTTAGCTTTGCTGTCGGTGGCTGCTGTCACTGACGCGCCAACCAGAACAACCATTGCTGATTTGAGTTGGTTATCTTTTATAATTTCAATGGGTTTGTTAACCAGTCAGCCACCTTTTGTGATTTACGGAGTAAGTATTAGTCCGTGGGTGACAAGTGCCTTAATTGGGCTGTGGCTATTAGTCAGATTACCGCCAGACAGTCGGCACATAGCCTGGATAGCGGGGCCACTTATCGCAATAGTAGTTCTGGCGGCAATAGAAATTTGGAATAGTGAGTCAAAATGGGAAAGAATCAAGTCATTAGTTAAACCACAATTTTTAATTATCACACTGATTCATGTGCTGTTTTCCTGTTGGTTTGCTTTTCACTTTTTGATTCAAGGTTGGCTACAACAGTATCCGAGTGTTTTATCACAAAACTTGAAACAAAGCCATTATGTAGTGACATTTCAAGGCCCCAAAATCAATCCTTCCAGAGGTGTGATCATCCTCAACGAAATGGAGAAATACCTGAACAATCAAGCTCGCACAAAACCTTGGCCGCCGATAGAACAAATGCTGATAGACATTGACAACGAGCGATTTTTCCTGAAAAATGAAGCGTTTAAAAAAATGCGGATAGTTCCAGAAGATGCGAGCTGGGATGTCAAAACTTCCGTTGTCCAAGGACAGTCTCGCTATCAGTTAGAGATGCAAGCTACTTGGCTGGGGCTGGTTTTTAGACCAGAAATATATTCCTTTACCAAGTCTTGCGAAGTGATAAACATCGGCAATGCAGCGACTGTAGATTGTGGTGCTATCAAACGTTCTAAGCCGGGGCTGAAAAAGAATGGAACTGCCGGAGATAGTCAAGTTTGACCCTAGTAGGGAAACGGCACTGCCCATTGGTGTCAACTTAAGCCGAAAGCCCGCCAGGGAATGAATTCCCTGGCTAATAGCGAAAGTCCTCTCAAGAGGACTAATGAGTTCTTCAGTCCTATGCAAGA
>NZ_NXIB02000262.1 GCF_002412335.2 Tychonema bourrellyi FEM_GT703 | reverse complement strand
GGAAAAAACTTGTACAGAATTGCGATCGGAACTTTCCGACCTGAAACAAAAATCAGCCACTGCCGGGAAAGATTTACCCGACGCAGCCGACCTGCTTAACCAGTTGAAAGCCAAGCGTAAAAAGTCTACTGCATCGTTCACAGACATTGAGGCAGTTTTAAAGATAATTGAGGACTCCCAAAATCACTCCACTGCGCTTTGAGTGCGGATTCGGTGATAGTGCGGTGCGACCCGCACCGCACCCGCTACTCAATCCGCACCGAGTTGATGCTCGATCAACAATGGGTCAAAGATCTAAGTCCACGTCCGTTTCTTCTGGGTAGTACAAGTCATCGCCCGGTAATCGTAATTCTTCCAACTCAGCTCGGTTTTCAGCTAAGGCATCAAGGAACTCGCCATAGGTCAAGCCAAAGAAACATCGTTTTTCTTCGGGCGTCCGCTGCTGTACTCCAAAAGCATCTCTAAACCGAGAGTCCAGTCCTTCTAGGGTAAAGGCCGCTTGAAGTGCGATCGCTCGTTTGTTGCCCTGCAATGCCTCAACCGTTATCAGTGTGGCGAGGTCTTTGAGGCTGATGGTTTGAGCTCGTGATGCCCCTCTAGCCCCTGACTCTCGCTGGATTACTACAGGCTGAACGTAACCTGTTAAACCTCCATCCTGTAGAGCTTTCAGCTTGTTTGGGGCCTCGGAACGTAACCTGTTAAACCAGTTCTTTGCGTAGCCTAGTAATACTGATGCCCCGGCGATACCAGCCCGAAATTCTCCATCTGGCATCATGTAGCCGTCAAGGGTTAGGGTGTCGCTGAGTTGGATGGTGGCGTTTACGGCTTTGATTGGTTCAGCCATTTTCATCCCTCACGTACTCAATTAACATAGTCGGAGTAATCTCTGCATTCCAATTTTCGGCATTTTCAGCAAGCTTGTTTAAGGCGTTGCACAAATTATTAAGCCGATCGCCGTCAATTCGAGGCATCGTCTTAGCATTTTTAAGTCTGGATATGGCGTTGGTGCTAATTTTAAGGCGTTCTGCTAAGTCAGAACCCTTTATACGATGCCGAGCCATGACCTCGTTTAATCTCCATCTGATCAAGGTTTGAGTCACAAAAATCAACTCCTCAAATGTACTACTTTCAAGAGCCTAGCACAAATTAGTCCACTTCTAAAGTGTAAAAATAAGTTCTAAGAATAACTTATACAAGTCAGGCGTTGACAAAGTGTTTTAGATCGTACTAATATAGCAAAAGCGACTCACACCCCGTTCCGCAAAAACAAGTGTGAATCGCTTTGACCCGTAAACTGCGAGCACCTCAAGTAAGAGGCAATTTTATTATGACAAATCAGGGCGTACTAAATCGCCGTCAATTTTTGATGTCGCTGTGCATACCAGCGATCGCAAAATTCCCCACTAAATCCGAATCTCCCCTCCCCGGTGTCTGCCAGCCTGAATTTTGGTTTGGCGAGTTGGTAGATTTTTGTTGGATTGACGAAATTAGTGGACAATCTCACTCAGAGCGAGGTCAGGTTATCGGTGTTGTGTGGAATCCTACAGAGAAAGAGTGGGAGTATCGTATTACTTGGTTGAGCTCAACGGCTTATCCCGGTGACGACTATCCAATTTGTGACGACAATCTTGTATCCGCAGAGGTTCTATGCAAACTTTGACACCAGAATTGCGAAGTCTGTTAACCCAACTCTCACAGCAATTAGAACCGATCACAGAAAAATCGACTGAGCAATTAGACTTACTGATACTGTGGTGCAGATACAAATTTGCCAAAAAAAGCTAGTTGCATTAACAACCCAAAAAGGAATTTGGCCCGAAGTCGATCGCGCTCTAAATGCTGTCAGCCCAGATTGCCTAGAATTCACCGCCAGTTCTGCAAGCTTACTTTTGGCAGAATTGCTAGATCGGTACGCGACCACGACAACTAGAAAAGTTTTGGAAAATGTTCGTGCCGCTAATCTCTGGGGAATTGAGGAAGAATTAATCTCAAAAAACTTTTACAGTCGCCTATTCAAGAGTATCCCCAAATCCCAGAAAAGTAGCCGAAGTCGAAAATGCTTTGAAAAGCACGAGATCGAACAAATTTTGGAGGCTTTCGCTAGCAATGAATTTTGCTCTAAGTTTTCTGTGCGATCGCACTCTCATTACTACGGGTATGTGAATTTTTTGGCGTTAACGGGTTTTAGACCCGAAGAAGCGATCACGCTAACTTGGAGCGACATCAACAATAAAAATGAAATCGTGGTTTCAAAAGCTTACAGTCAAGGAATTCTGAAATCCACAAAGACCTATGAAACTAGAAGGTTCCCGGTCAATTCTCAATTGGATAAATTACTAAAAACCTTGCCCAGGACCCAAAGCCTAATCTTTCCCTCTGCTGAGGGCGGGTACATCAATCAGCATAATTTTGGCGAACGATATTGGAAACCGATTGTCAAAGGGCTGGCGGCGATCAGGAAAATTGAGGAATATTTGCCGACTAATAATCTGAGGCATAGCTGGATTACTCGGATGTTGCGATCGGGCCTGGATATCGCGACCGTGGCTAAGCTTGTTGGCAACAATTCAGATACCATCATGAAACACTACTTTGCAGCAAAAACTCAAGATTTAGTCCTTCCAGAGTTCTGATATGGCGCTTTAACACCTTCCCCACACGCATTCATAAGGGTTTGGGGAGGTTTAAAGCGCCTCTAGAACAGTTGGGGAAGCCTCTAGAACAGTTAGGGAATGCCAGATACAAGGCTGCTGAGGCTGAGTATAAGCGGCTAGTCGGGGAGTAAAAGTGGGGCATATGGATACGAGAAAACATATGAATATTTGCTCATATATTCTCGTATACGAGTTTTTCAAACCTATATGGTTTAACAATATTTTTCCACATACTTGCAACGCGCTCTATAGAACCCATTTGAGATCTTTTTAGCGATCGGTTCACAGCAGTCGATCGTTTCACAGCAGTCGTTCGGCTTCACAGCAGG
>NZ_NXIB02000261.1 GCF_002412335.2 Tychonema bourrellyi FEM_GT703 | reverse complement strand
ATGCCCTATGCCCTATGCCCTATGCCCTATGCCCTATGCCCTATGCCCTATGCCCCATGCCCTATGCCCTATTCCCGATTAGCAATTTTCTAACCTTAAAAAGTGCATTTGTCCCGAAACTTCCGCCGCCACAATTGTCACCCCATCCGGTGCAAAAGCACAAGATTTAAATGCACTATCACCGCGAAAAATAGCAATTACTTCTCGACTTAACAAATCCCAAACTTTGAGAGTATTGTCATCAGAAACAGAAATTAGCTTGGTTCCGAAAGTCGCCAAAGCTGTTACCGCATCGGCATGACCTGCCAAAGTAAAAAGTTCCTTTCTACTTGACAAATCCCAAACTTTTATCATTTTATTCCTGCCCCCAGAAATTGCCCATTTGCCATCGGTTGTAACTGCTAAAGCATTGATCAAACTCTCATGGCCTTTGAGAGTGAAAAGTTGATTTTTTACTACTAAATTCCAGACATTCGCAAAAATATTTTTCTCTTTGCCTAAACTCCAAACTTTGAGAGTTTTGTCACCAGCAGCCGAAATTAACTGCTTGCCGTCAGGAGTAACTGCAACAGCTTTTATGCCGTCTGTGTGGCCTGTGAAAGTAAAAATTTCCTCTCCTGTTTCCAGATTCCAAAGTTTAATAGTTTTATCTCCTGAACCAGAAATCGCCATCGTTCCGTCCGCCGTCACTGCAACAGCATTTATCCAGTCTGTATGGCCTGTGAAAGTAAAAATTTCCTTTCCTGTTTCCAAATTCCAGACTTTCACAGTTTGGTCGCCGGAACCAGAAATTATTCGGCGGCTATCTGGGGTGACAGCGATTGCTTTTACCCAGTCTTGATGACCGATTAATGTAAAAATTTCCTCTCCATTTTCCAGATTCCAGATTTTAATGCTGTTGTCACCAGAACCCGAAATCACTTTAGTACCGTCTGTCGTTACTACCACAGCATTTACTGAGTCCTCATGGCCTACAAATGATAAATTTTCTTTTCCTGTTTCTAAGTACCAAACTTTGAGAGTTTTGTCAGAGGAACCAGAGACTATTCGCTTACCGTCGGGAGTCACTGCCACAGCATTCACCGGGGCGATGTGATTGGTAAAACTGAAAAGTTCTTCTCTTGCTTCCAAATCCCAAACTTTGATTGTTTTGTCGCCGGAAGCAGAAATTACCCGCTTGCCATCGGTTGTAACTGCTACAGCTTGAACGAAACTGTCGTGAGTTCCTAATGCAAAAACTCTCTTTCTTTCTGCTAAAGTCCAGACTTTGACAGTGCCGTCGTAACTGCCGGAAACAATGTTTTTTCCATCGGGAGTAAATACTACGGATTTGACCCAATCTGTGTGACCAGTGAGAGTAAAAAGTTCTTTGCCTGTTTCTAAATTCCAGACTTTGATGCTGTTGTCGCCAGACCCGGAAATCAACCGTTTGCTGTCGGGACTTACTGCTACGGATTGTACAAAACTTGTATGACCTTTGAGGTTGAAAATTACTTCCCTGGTTGTCAAATTCCAAACCTTAATACTGCCATCCCAGGAACCAGAAATTACTGCTTTGCCGTCGGGAGTAACAGTCACAGCTTCTACGGCAAAAGTATCGCCGGCAAAGGTAAATACTTCTTGTCCAGTTTTGAGGTTCCAAATCTTAATTGTATTGTCCCAAGAACCGGAAATTACTTGAGTACCGTCGGGGGTGACTGCGACAGTATTGACATAGGTAAGATGACCTGTGAGGGTGAAAAGTTCTTCTCCTGTTTCTAAATTCCACACTTTGAGATTATGGTCGGAGGAAGCAGAAATTGCTCGCTTGCCGTCAGGGGTTATCGCTACAGCTTGTACCCAGTCTGTATGTCCGGTGAGGGTGCGTTGCAATCTTCCTCCTGGAGCGATGAAGCTGGAGGTTAGCGGTCGCAGCCAGGGTTTTTTCTGGTGTTTTGCTTGGGTTAGCAGGGCTTGAATTTCTGGATTTTCAAAACACATCAAGCGGGCAATTAGTTGTGTCGCTAATTGGGTTTTGTCTTTGGCTATAATGTGGGCAGAAAGCCGAATTGTTTCTTGAATTAATTTTAGTGTTTCTGCTTTTTGATTTGAGGTTGAAATTTCGCTTTTTGTTGCTAGATCATATTCTTCTATTAGTGGCTGTACTCCCGATGCTGACAGTTTGGCTTCAATAAAATTGTAATCTGTTAGTAAGCTGTATAATCGATCGGCTTCCCCAGGAGCTGCTGGCTGACTTGGCAGGATTTCCAGACATGGCATCTGTTCTGCGGGCAGTATCGGATTTGACTCTTGTGTAAACTCGCTCATAAATTTATGGATGTTTTTGTCAAATGTGTGCGATGGCTAGCTGCACCTTGCGAAAAACCCGATCGAGAAATTTGTTTCTTTTCTGAGGATGACATATTTTAATTGCTATTTGCTAAAATATCTAAAATAGAAAAGTATTAAGTTCAGAGACAAAATTCATGGATGTTATCGAGTTTTTCGAGTTAAGTGCAGGCAAATGGTTTTCCCAGCGCACTGTACACAATCTCAATTCCGGGGAATTGCAGGCAGGTAAATCTGACCTCAGAATAGAAATGCTAACACCTACAGAGCCTGAAGTCGTTAAACTGTGTCAGCAGCACTCGATCGATCCTACCTCCACTGGGTTAACCAGCATTCGGGTGAGTTGGGATGGCACTCCCGATCGCACTGAACAAAAACAAATCGGTTCTACAATATTAGCGGTCTTACCAAATCCCGACAACCCTAGCGAAGGCAAAGTGCTCCAAGACAAGGGCAATACCCGCTATGTGATGGGCAGTGATGATGTGCTGACATTGATTACGGAATCTGAAACTATCCATGCTGAAGAACGCCTATGGTATCTGATTCCTAATCTGCGACTCCGTACCAGTGTTGTCAAGCAAGCAAATGGTACGGAACAAGCTTCTTTTTGTTCGGAAATTCGGATGGGAGTAGGCCCAAAAAGTTAAGAATTTTGTTATTGGTTATTGTTATTGGTTATTGGTTACTGGTTACTGGTT
>NZ_NXIB02000260.1 GCF_002412335.2 Tychonema bourrellyi FEM_GT703 | reverse complement strand
GGGGAGGGTTGGGGTGGGGTAAAAATCTTTACGACTCATTTAGGATTGCTATATATCCCCGTAAATCCCCAGGGCTGTTTCATTCTCCGGTCCGATCGCCAAAGGCAAAAATCTTAATTAAGTAGCGATCGCTACTTGAAATGTTGTATCAGCTATGATACTATCAAGACACTAAATATAGGTTTTGAAAGTGGTGATTAAATTGCGAACAGAACAATTTAAACAAAATAGCCTGAGATGATGGCAATTACCAGTAATCTCAACCCAAAGGTGACTGGGACGAAAAATTAGTTTATCGCGCCGAAAAACGGAAATCTAAAATGAGAGAATGAGAGGCGATCGGGCAAAGCGCTTAGTTGACCGCTCCATCAAACATCAAATTAGCCCGGTTTTTCGTTGAGGCTAGAGAGTGGCTGAGTTAAAGAAATGTCAAATCAGGAAAAATATTTTCATGAAAAACAATAAAATGTTACCCAAAAGAGTCCGTGCAATTTTTTTGATCGCAGTTGTTAGTTGTTTCGCACTGTGGGGAATGCCGGCGCGATCGCAACCAGCCGACGAAGCCACAGCCTCAGAGGAAGCCACAGCCTCACCTAAAGCTGAGAAAATTGAGCCTCCACCACAAGCAGATCCCAAAGCAGCAGTTACGACTAAAGATCCTGAAATTCCAGTTGAGGAATTGCAACTGCTAGTCAAACCGCTCGCCCTGGATGAACTCGCAAACGAAGCCGCAGCGTGGCAATTGTTGCTCAAAAACAAAGTCAAAGAAATTAGCGATGCCGAAATCGCCATCAAGCGTCAAAATCGCTCCATCAACAAACAACAAGAAGTTGCAGGTTCCCTAGAGGAAGCTAAGAAAGCACTAGAAGAAAGCGACAAAGCTCTCAAGAGCGCCGCCCCAGACTCAGCAGAATACAAGGAAGCCACTAAAAAGGCAGAAGAAGCTAAAGAAAAACTCAAAAAAGCCCAGGAAGGGCTCAAAGAAGCAACTCAAACCAAAAAGGAACTTAAACAGGACGATACCCTAAACGATGCCTTGAAAAAAGCCGAGAAAACAGGCGAACTAGATCAGGCCAAACAAACCCTAGAGGAAGCGAAAAAAGAGCGAGATAAAATAGCCCCAGACTCGCCGGCGTACACTGCGGCTACTGAAAAAATTGACGAGCTAGACAAGGCGATCAAAGCCGATGAGGAGGCAGAAAAAGCCCAAAAAGCTATTGCCGATCCCGAATCGCCGGAATACGAGGAAGCTACCCAAAAAATAGAAGAGTCTACCGCACAAGTCAAAAAAGCGCGGGAAGCGATTAGCGGAACTACTACCACTGGTGGTACAGGCGCTGCGGAAAAATCTGCTCAGAAACTCGATGAAGCCACAAGCACCCTTGAAAACACGACAATCAAGACAGGCGGTGAAACACCAACTGCGGGTTCATCTGCTGCTGCTAACAGTCAAGCAAACCAAGACAAAAAAGGGCAGCAGCTTGAAAAAACGTCAGACAAGTTGGAAGCGAATGCTAAAGATGAATCAGTATTGAAGAACCAACTGGTGGTCAATGCTACCAATCTCCAGTCGGGGCGAACAGCCGTTGTAGACCGCTTCAACGTGATTTTAGAAGAATTAGACCGCAAGGGTGGGGAATCCAAATATTACCGCAAATACATTGAAGCTATCACTAAAGCCGAAATTGATGTGAAGGATACTGAAGGTCTAGGCGTCAGACTCCTCAGTTGGTTGAAATCAGATGAAGGTGGCTTGCGTTGGGTCAGTAATATCGGTAAATTTGTCGGTATTGTCTTGGCTTCCGCGATCGTTTCTCAAATAGTGGGCTTCGTGATTAGCAAGCTGCTGAAACTTTCTAATACCTCCAAATTGATGCGCCAATTTACCGTTGTTGTCATCAATCGAGGGGGAATTGTAGTTGGCGTACTCTTAGCTTTGACAGCACTAGAGGTTAGTCTCGCGCCTGTTTTGACTGTACTTGGGGGCGCGAGTTTTATCTTTGCCTTTGCTTTGCAAAGCAACCTCGGTAACTTTGCTAGCGGGTTGATGATCATGGTTTACAAACCCTTTGATGTCGGTGATGAAGTGAAAATCGGCTCCCTATGGGGGTGGGTAGATTCCATCAGTTTAGCCAATACCAAAATCAAAGGATTTGGGGGTCAGATGTTTACCGTTCCCAACAACGCTGTTTGGAGTGACACGATAGAAAACCTCACCACCAGTGACATTCGCAAAGTTAAATTTAGCTTTCGGATTAGCTTCGATCAAGATGTGACAAATATAGAGAAAGTGCTCGTAGACATTTTCAAATCCCACCCTCAAATTTTGGAAGAGCCAGCGCCTTCAACTTTTGTGTTTGACCTAGAAGACGAATACATTAATCTGATTGCTAGCGGCTGGGCAAAAACCGACGAATTCTGGAAAGTATCAGCCGATATTCTCCGCACAATCCAAACCAGGTTTGAGCAAGAAGGGATTAAACTTGGGGCGCCCCCACAAGATATTCGGATTCTCCCTGAAAGTGATGAGAATAATTCTCTAACTCTCGATCGAGAATTCACTGAAAAACAATTGCTTCACCCAGAAACTGCAAATCCAACGATCAAATAAGTGACGAATTAACTCAGAGCACTTTTTCTAGGAAAAATTATGCAGATTGCTGGGAAAGAAAGTTAATTATAGCGAGTCTACAATCTGGAGCATTTTCTGTTGTGATTTAACAATACCAAATCCGAGTTTGCCACCCTTTTTGTGATTCGGCGGTTGAAAGACACTGTTGGCGAATGTCTGAGGGCATAGGTGTAAACTTAAGCCTGAAAGCCTTGGTATCTCTAGTTCATAGCCAAGTCTAGATCCCCCTAAATCCCCCTTAAGAAGGGGGACTTTGAGAAGACTCTTGTCCCCCCCTTCTTAAGGGGGGCTAGGGGGGATCTAGATTTAATAGTCAAACAACTGTCTCTGACTGGGTTTGACCTTAAGTTGACACCAATGGTCTGAGGGGTCTCACTCCTCACTTCTGAATCCAGCGCTCTTGGTATTTCTCGCATAGATTTTGTAGGTTGGGTAGAGCGTCAGCGAAACCCAACACATTA